>SIAW01000097.1 GCA_009695465.1 Pedosphaera sp. | reverse complement strand
AACGGGCCGCCTTCCAGCGGGGCGCGGTCGGTGAAGGCGACCTCCGGCAGATCGGTGGGTTTGCCGGCGAGCGGAAAATCTTTGCGCAACGGAAAGTACGGGTAGCCGTCCCACATGAGGATGCGCCGCAAATCGGGATGGCCGTGGAAACGGATGCCCATCATGTCGTACGCCTCGCGCTCATGCCAATCGGCGGTGCGCCAGACGCCGCAAACGCTGGGCAGCGCGCTCGTTTCTTCCGAGACATCGGTCTTCAACCGCAGATGGCAGTGATGATCCAAGCCGTACAGCTCGTACACCAATGTAAACCGCGGGTCGTCGCCGTAGTTGTCAATGGAAGTGATGTCCACGAGGTAATCAAAACCCAAAGCGTGTTTGGCGTGCGCGCAGACGTCGGCAATGCGGCTTGCATCGGTTAGTTGCAGGGTGGTCTCGCCGCGAAATTCCGTGGCGGCGGACAGCAGCGCGCCAAACTTGTCGCGGAGTTGTTGCGCAAAATCCGATGCCATCATAGGTCGCGATTAGACAGAGGCAGCGGAGACAATCACTTTGCCGACCGGCTCGCGGGCCACGCGCGATTGCAAAGTCATCAACGCTTCCAGCAAGGCTTCTGGACGCGGCGGGCAGCCGGCGACGTACACGTCCACCGGGATGATTCGGTCCACGCCCTGCAACACCGCATAGCTGCGGTACATGCCGCCGGTGCTTGCGCAGGCGCCCATGGCGATGACCCATTTTGGCTCGGTCATCTGGTCGTAGATGCGTTTGACAGCCAACGCCATCTTGTAGGTGACGGTGCCGGCGACAATCATCACGTCGGATTGGCGAGGGGAAAAGCGCATCACCTCCGAGCCGAATCGGGAGATGTCGAAGCGGCTGCAGCCCGCAGCCATCAACTCGATGGCGCAACACGCCAATCCCATGGGCATGGGCCAGAGGGAATTTTTGCGGAACCAATTCAGCGCGGAGTCGAGCTGGGTGTGGATGACCTCTCCCTCAACCTTCGTGTTGTAGCCAATGAGCGTCGTGTTTGGCATAGCCGGCGCGCGAAAACTGACTGCTTGGGCCAAGCTAAACCTGCTAAACTTGAGGGGCAAGTGAATTTGTGATTTTTTTCACAATCTCCCGGTTGAGGTGTTGGAATAAGCTCCTAGTGGCAGTTTTTGTGATGTTTTTCCCCGTCGAATGGACTGGCAAGCTGCTCGAAAATAAAATGATTCAGCCGCTTGACAGTCGGGAGATTCGCCAACATATTTCCCGGTCTTTTTTAGGGTACCATGGTTAAGAAGCCTTCCAAACAAACGAAAGTCGCCGTCCACTCAAAATCCAAGGTCAGCCCTGCCGCTGCCAAGGACAAGAAAAGCCATCCTGCCAAACCCGCAGCCAAGCTCGCCGCGCCTGTAAAGGCGTCCGCAACGGCAAAGAGCGCGGCGAAGGGCGGTAGCAGATTGCGCGGCAAACCTGCCAGCGAACAGGATGATGAATCGCGCGGGCACCTGCCGCCGATTCAAGAGCCCGAGCACGCGGCGTTGCGCCGTGAGGAAGGCAAAGCCACCGAGGTGCCCGGTGAGTACAATGCCGTTGAGAAGGTCAAGGAGCTGTTGGCCCTCGCCAACGAGCAGGGTTATCTGACGCACAGCGATGTTAAGGAAAGCGTCGCCGATTTCCAATTGACGCAGGAGCAGCAGGACAAGCTGTACCTCGATCTGCGCAATCTTGAGGTGGACATCGTGGATCAGGCGGACGTGGATCGCGTGCGCCAGCGCGAACCGCAGGAGGAGAAGGACAAGCTCGACATCCTCGACGATCCGGTGCGCATGTACCTCAAGCAGATGGGGCAGGTGCCGCTGCTGACGCGCGAGCAAGAGGTGACGATTTCCAAGCGCATCGAGGACGCGGAGAACGAGGTCAAGCGCATCATCTATTCACTGGGGTTCGCCGGCAAGGAGCACATTGCGCTTGCGGAGAAGCTCATCGCCGAGCCGCCGAAGGAGCGTTTCGATCGCGTCATCGTGGACAAGAAGATTGATTCACGTGACAAGCATCTCAAAGAGCTGCGCCGGCTCGTCAAGGAAGCCCGCGGCATCGATCGCAAGGTGGACGAGCGGTATATCGCCGCTCAATCCGCAAAGAACAAGGTCGCCCACCAGCGCGCTGAGAAGGTGTTCCGTCAGCAGGATCAAAAACTGCAGAAGAGTTTCCCCAAGTTTTACTACAAGCAGCGCGTCATTGAAGAGATGTCCATCGTGGCGGAGAACGTGCACGACAAGATGATTGCGTGCCACTCTGCGCTCGCCCTGTTGCGCAAGGAGCGCAGCACCAACAACACCAAATCCAGCATCGACACCGAGGAGCGCAAGGTGCAGGCGTTGGAGCTTTTTGTGCGCATGTCGGCAGAGGCGTATCTGGAGGCTTATCGTCAGCTCCAGCATTTTGCCAAAAAGGCGCAGCAGGCCAAGACGGAGATGGTGGAGGCCAACCTGCGTCTCGTCATTTCCATCGCCAAGAAATACACCAACCGCGGCCTCTCCTTTTTGGATCTCATCCAAGAAGGCAACATGGGGTTGATGAAGGCGGTCGAGAAATTCGAGTATCGGCGCGGCTACAAATTTTCGACATACGCCACGTGGTGGATCCGTCAGGCCATCACCCGTTCCATCGCCGATCAAGCGCGGACGATCCGTATTCCCGTCCACATGATCGAGACCATCAACAAGCTGATGCGCGTGCAGAAGCAGTTGGTGCAGGATTTCGGGCGCGAGGCCACTGCGGAGGAAATCGCTGACGAGATGCAGATGCCCGTCGAGCGTGTGCGCGCCATCATGCGCATGGCGCAACAGCCGATCAGTCTGCAAAGCCCGGTGGGCGATAGCGACGACACGAGCTTCGGTGATTTCATCGAGGATAAATCCGCGGAGAATCCCTCGGACATGACCAGCTACTCGCTTCTCAAAGGCAAGCTGGAGGACGTGCTCACCTCGCTGGCCGAGCGCGAGCGCAAGGTGCTGGAGCTTCGTTTTGGTTTGGCCGACGGTTACTCGCGCACGCTCGAAGAGGTGGGCAAACAGTTCAAGGTCACCCGCGAGCGCATCCGTCAGATCGAGGCCAAGGCGCTGCGCAAGATGCGGCACCCCACGCGCATCCGGCAGTTGCAGGGGTTCTTGGAAGGCGAAACCACGGCCTGAGCCGCAGCGGCTAGTTCAGACTAGCCGTTGCTCTCAAACGATTCCATCCCCGCGCAAGTGCAGAAGGGATTGCGGTCGCCCCACACGTTGTCGATGCGCCCCACTGGCGGCCAGAATTTCTGTTCTGCCAATTCCGGTTTGGGGAACGCCGCCTGACGCCGCGTGTAGGCGTGCGGCCAATCATCGGCCGTCACCATGTCCGCGGTGTGCGGCGCGTTGTGCAACACATTGTCGGTGGCATCGGCTGCGCCAGATTCCACCGCCGCGATCTCCTGGCGGATCGCCATCATCGCCTCGCAGAAACGGTCCAGCTCGCACACCGCCTCGCTCTCCGTCGGCTCCACCATCATCGTGCCCGACACCGGCCATGAAATCGTCGGCGCATGAAATCCAAAATCCATCAGCCGCTTGGCCACATCCTCCACGGACACTTTTTTGAACTGCCGCAAATCCAGAATGCACTCGTGCGCTACCAATCCGTTGCGCCCTTTGTAGAGCACCGGGAAATGCGGATCCAACCGGCGCGCGATATAATTCGCGTTGAGGATGGCCACCTGCGTGGCGGCCGTCAGTCCCTCCGCGCCCATCATCGCGATGTACATCCATGAGATGGGCAGGATGCTGGCGCTGCCCCACGGCGCCGCCGAGACCGCGCCCACCGGATTTTCGCCGCCCAACCTCACCACCGGATGATCCGGCAGAAAATCCACCAAGTGCGGTGCCACCGCGATGGGCCCCATGCCCGGCCCGCCGCCGCCGTGCGGGATGCAAAACGTTTTGTGCAGATTGATGTGGCACACGTCGGCGCCCAATTCTCCCGGTTGCACCAGCCCGACCAGCGCGTTGAGGTTCGCGCCATCCAAATAAACCTGCCCGCCGTGCGCGTGCACCACTTCGCAAATCTCGCGCAGTCCATCTTCAAACACCCCGTGCGTGGACGGGTAAGTGATCATCATCGCGCAGAGACGCTCCGCGTGCTCCGTGGCTTTGGCGCGCAGATCCAGCGGGTCAATGTCGCCGCTGTCATTGCAGCGCACCGGCACCACGCGCAGTCCCGCCATCACGGCGCTGGCCGGATTGGTGCCGTGCGCGGACATCGGAATCAGGCACACGTCGCGATGGCCTTGACCGCGATCGGCCTGCCACGCGCGGATGACGAGCAAGCCCGCGTATTCGCCCTGCGACCCCGCGTTGGGCTGCAACGACACGCCGGCAAAACCCGTGATGGCCCTGAGCCACTCCTCCAGTTGCTGGAACAACTGCTGGTAGCCGCGCGTTTGCTTGAGCGGCGCAAAGGGGTGCAGTCCGGCGAACTCCGGCCACGATACCGGCTCCATCTCCGCCGCCGCGTTGAGTTTCATTGTGCAGGAACCCAGCGGGATCATGGACTGCGCGAGCGACAGATCGCGTCCTTCCAGTCGCTTGAGATAACGCAGCATCTCCGTCTCGGAATGGTGGGTGTTGAACACCGGATGCGTGAGGAACGCACTCTTGCGACGCAGCGCCACCGGCCAGTCTCCGGCAGCGTCCAGTTCATCCAAGTGGAATGGCAAGTCTCGGCCTTCGTTGAACACCCGCAAAATCGCCAGCACATCCGCCACCGTCGTGGTCTCGTCCAAGGCGATACCCACACCGGTGGCGTCCACGGCGCGCAGGTTCATGCAGGCTGCGTCGGCGAGGCGCAGCACTTCCGCCGCAGGTTGCCGCGCGTGCACTACGCAGAGCGTGTCGAAGAAGTCAGAATGCCGCAGATGATGGCCCAATCGTTGCAGTCCCGCTGCCAGTGTTCGCGCCAGTCCATGCACGCGCCCAGCGATGGCGCGCAATCCCTCCGGCCCGTGCCAGCAGGCGTACATCGAGGCCATGTTCGCCAGCAACGCCTGCGCGGTGCAGATGTTGCTCGTGGCTTTCTCGCGGCGGATGTGCTGCTCGCGTGTGCCGAGCGCCAGGCGCAGGGCGGGTTTGCCGCGTGAATCCTTCGAGATGCCGACGAGGCGGCCGGGCATGTGGCGCTTAAAAATGTCGCGCGTGGCGAGGAAGGCTGCGCTCGGTCCGCCATAACCCATCGGGACACCGAAGCGCTGAGCCGAACCGATCACGATATCTGCGCCCCATTCGCCCGGCGGTTTGAGCAACGTGAGCGCGAGCAGATCAGTGGCGACGATGACCATCGCTCCGCTTGCGTGCGCACTGGCGGCGCAACCGGCGCGGTCGAGCACCGCGCCCGTTGTGTCGGGATACTGCATCAGAAGCGCGAACACTTTTTCATTCGGCGACTCCGAGAAGCCTTGTTCGTCCACCATCTTCAACCCGAGTGCCTCGGCGCGCGTGCGCACCACTTCGCGCGTTTGCGGATGGCAACCGATCGAGACGAGGATCGTCCGCGCGTCAGGATTTTTGCAAAGCGCCTTGGCCATCGCCATCGCCTCGGCGGCGGCGGTGGCTTCGTCCAGCATCGAAGCGTTGGCGATTTCCAGTCCGGTGAGATCGCACACCATCGTCTGAAAATTCAGCAGCGCCTCCAGCCGGCCTTGCGCGATTTCGGCTTGGTACGGCGTGTACTGCGTGTACCAGCCCGGATTTTCCAGCAGGTTGCGCCGGATGACCGCCGGCACGTGGCAGTCGTGATAGCCCATGCCGAGAAAACTTTTGTGGCGCACATTCTGCAGGGCGATGGCGCGCAACTGGGCCAGCGCTTCAGGCTCTGTCAATGCGGCGGGCAATTGCAGCGGCTGGGCTTGGCGGATGTCCGGCGGCAACACCGCGTCAATGAACGCCGCCATGGAATCATAGCCCAGCGCGCGCAGCATCGCCTGCGTCTCGGCGGCATTGGGGCCAATGTGGCGGTGGACAAAACGATCGTCCTGGGGCAGCGATGCCGCTGGGCGCGTGGAGGAATGGGTCGGGTTTGCAGGTTGCTCGCTCACAATCACCGACGCACGGTAGGCTGCTGCGAGGTGCGCTCAAGGCAATATTATCCGCAAGCCACTCACGCCGCGCGCCGCATTTTGGCTTCTCGCAGTCGCGTGGGGGAATAGAGTTGGCAGATGAAACACCCCATCGCATGCTGCGCGGCGGCCGTGGCGTTATGGACGTTCGCCGCCGGTTTTCTCATGGCCCAGACTGAGCCTTCCAACGCGCGAAACTGGCTGCGCGCCGCGCCGCCGGTGCCCGCCTTCAATGTTCCCGCGACGTTGCCCGAATGGAAAACACAGCGTGCCGCGGTGCGCGTTCGGCTGAACGAACTCTTGGGCGAGATGCCCCCGCGCCCGAAACCGGCAGCCGTCCGGATATTGCAGCGTGAAGATCGTGGCGATCATTGGCTCGAGAAATTCCAATTCGACAACGGCGCAGGAGCCACGGTGCCTGGGTATCTGCTGCTGCCCAAGACGGCCACAGCGCAGAAAAAGGCGCCCGGCATTTTGTACTGCCACTGGCACGGCGGCCAGTATCGCGTGGGCAAAGACGAGGTGTTTGCCACCAACGCCACGCCGGTGGCCGCAGGCCCGGCGCTGGTGCGGCAAGGCTACGTGGTGATTGCGGTGGATGCGTACTGCTTTGGCGAACGCAACGGGCAGGGGCCGGGCGGCGTGAAGGAATTGGATGGCGGCGGCGAGATGACGGCAGCGAAATTCCAGTTGTGGATGGGGCGCACGTTGTGGGGCATGATGCTGCGCGACGATCTGTCGGCGCTGGATATTCTGGCCGCGCGCCCGGAGGTGGACGCGGCGCGCATCGGCGTCACGGGCATCAGCATGGGGGCCACGCGGGCGTGGTGGTTGATGGCGTTGGACGAGCGACTCAAGGCGGGCGTGGCGGTGTGCTGCCTGACGCGGTATCAAAACCTGATCGAGAAAGAATGTCTGCGCTGTCACGGCATCTACTATTTCGTGCCGGGCATGCTGCGGCATTTTGACAGCGAAGCTGTCGTGGCCTTGGCCGCACCGCGCGCGTTGCTTTTCCAGAGCGGCGAGGATGATTTGGGTTCGCCCGTCGAAGGCATCAAGTTGATTGAAGAGAAGGTGCGCCCAGCCTATCGGTTGCACGGCAAGTCGGACGATTTTCAGAGCATCATCTATCCGCGCACAGGCCACGTGTACACGCCGGCGATGTGGGAGAAGACGGTGGCGTGGCTGGACAAGCACCTGCGCTAAAGTCGCGCGGCGCGTTTACTTTTTCGGGGCGGTGCGGCGGATTTCCAAGAGCATGTCCTGCGGCAGTACAGGTTGACCGGCCATCGGCGCCACCACTCGCAGGCCGCCGGCGATGGGTTCGATGGATTGGGCGTGCAACGTGGTTTGCCCTTGGCAGACGACGATCCACGGCAAGGCCACCGGATCTTCTTTGCCCAACACCATCACCGTTGCTTCGCCCGGCGCGTCGAGGTTGCGCAGGCCCAGCGTGGGGCTGCTCAGTTGCACGCGGCCCTCCGCCAATCCCTTGAACTGGCCGTGCAGAAATTGGCCGTCGCGTTGCCAGACGCCGGGGAGTCCCGCTGCCTCCTCGCGGGGCAGACGCTGGAATTCGATGCGCGCCACATTCACGGTGGTCACGGTCAAGCCCGGCGGCGGCAGGATAAATTTCACGGCGGATTCATCCACCACCTCGAACGGCCAGGCGATGACCGAGCCGTTGCGCAGCACCACACGCGGCGGGGCGGGCATCACCAACGCGGCGCGCGTCAGGCGCAACTCTTCAAACACCGCCCGCGTCGTGTCTTCGCGCAGGCCTTGCACGACCAGCCCGGCGTGCAACTGTTCGGGCAACGCTTTGTACTTCATCTCGCCCAGAAGTTCCCAATCCTTGCCATCCACCGAAAAAAAACCGGCGACGGTCAAGCCGCTGCGCTTGAGTTTGAGCCAGCCTTTGAGATCGGGCACCGCGCCCGGTTTGGATTTGGCAGAGCCGCCCCGGCCCATGTGCTGGCGCAGGGTGATCTTGCCCGTGCCGTCCATCGTGAGCACGGCGTTGGTGCTGCTCTCAGTGAAGCCGCTGCGCAGCGCCAAGCCCGCGCGCTCGGCGAAATACATGCCGCGCGATTTGCTGCCCAACTCCATCATGGCGAGGCGGGCGATGATTTCGCCATCGCCGGTCAGCGGATGAAAAACAAAGTGGAGATGCTCGCGGGTCTCGTCCTTGATCCGGCCCGTCGAGGTGAGAATGAACCGGCCTTCATCGAAGCGCGCCGTGCCGGGAAATTCCAAGCGCCCGATATCCGCCGATTGCCAGCCGACGGGCAGCGTGCCTTTCATCCAAGCTGGAAATTTCCACGGCTGCGGTTTTGCCGGCAGGCGGATGAGCTGCACTTGCGCAATGGGGAGGCGCTGTTCGGTGCTCGCAGATTTCACCGACACAGCGTCGGCGAGAAAATGCACGGTGCCCTCGAAGCGCCTGCCGTCGGTGGTCTCCAACACATCGGCATGAGCCGCGAGAAGGGCAGAGCAACAACATGCGAACACCAACCGCATCCTTCGCAGAGTAGTCGCAGGGCGATTGGGTTGCCAGTCTGGAGTGCGCCGGCTAGTCGCGGGCCTTCAGGCAGTAGAGGTGTTCAAAGCCGCGGATGAAAAGGCGGCCGTTGCTGACGGCGGGAGTGGAGTGGCAGCCTTCGCCCAGCGGTGTCTGGCCCAGTTTCTTGAACTGCGCGGTGGCGGCCAGCGCGAGGATGTCGCCGCCACGCGACACGCAAAATATTTTGCCATCCACATAGATGGGCGAGCCGGAGTAGTCGGCGCCATCCACGCGTTCGGTCCAATGTTCGCGGCCTGTCTTGGCATCCACGCAACTGACAATGCCGTTGTCGTTCCAGAGATAGAGCCGACCTTCGTGCGCGAGCGGGGTGGGCACGTAGGGCAGCGAGCGATCGCGGCTCCACGCAAGATGCGATTGGCGCACGTCGCCGAGGCCATCGGGGCGCACGGCCAAAAGTGTTTTGCCGCGGCCCCCATCGCCTTCGGCCGCGAAGATGAGACCGTCGGCAGAGATGGGCGAGCCGCAGGTGCGCACGCTGAAGAGCGGGGCGTGCCACAGGAATTTCCCGGTGCGCGCGTCCAAGCCCATCACGCCGTCGGTGGCGCTGCTGGTGATCAATTGCGGTTTGCCCGCCACCGTGACGATGATCGGCGTGGCGAAAGTCATCTTGTCCACCTTGCGCTCGGTCTTCCAACGCGCCCGGCCCGTGGCGCTTTCCACCGCCGTGATGAACCCGCCGTCGGTGTCCTGCTCGTTCAGCAGGATGACCAAGTCCTCGAATACGATGGGCGAGGTGGCGGTGCCGTGACCGTGTTTGCTGATGGACGGGCCGAGGTTGATTTCCCATTGCAGCTTGCCTTGGAAATCATGCGCGTGCAGCCAGTACTCTTGCCCGTTGCCAAAGAGCGTGTACACGCGCTGACCATCAGTGGTGCAAGTGGCGGAGGCGTGGCTGTTGAGTTTGTGCATGGGCAACGCCGCACCGGGCCGCTGCCAGGACCACCGCACCGCGCCGGTCTTGGCGTCGATGTCCTGCAGCACGCGCTGGCGACCGCCATCCACGGCGGAGGTGATAAACACGTGATCGCCCCACACGCACGGCGATGAATGGCCGACGCCCGCCAGCTTGATTTTCCACGCCCAATCGGCGGCCGCCCACTGCGCAGGGAAACCTTTGTCGGGACTGATGCCACTGCCGTTGGGCCCGCGGAAGCGCGGCCAGTTTTCAGCGCGCGCTGAGAGCGCGGCAGTCAACGCCAGCAACGTGACAACGGGCATCAGTGCTCGGATGGTCTTCATGACTTTGTTCGACCCGCGCGCGGGTGCAGGCATTCAGCGGGCGGCGGCTCAAGGTTTCTCGGACTTCAGATGCGGTGCCAGGAGTTTGTTCCAGAGCGCGTATCCCGCCGGGCTGAGGTGCAGGCGATCTTTCACGTAAAGTTCCTCGCGCGGCTGGCCGCTCGCATCGAGCATCACATCGAAGGTCTCACCCAAAAATATCACACGCGCGTCCT
>SIAW01000096.1 GCA_009695465.1 Pedosphaera sp. | reverse complement strand
GCCGCGCTTTTCGGTAGTGGCAAAATCAATGTCCCCCGAACCTGACGCCGGTACGGCGGTGTCACCAGTGTCGGAGATGAACTGCCCGTCATCCTTCCATTCCTTGCGACGCACCACCTTGCCGTTGGTGTAATCCAAATCCAACATGGACTTGCCGTTGTCATGCCACACAAAGCCGTGACCTTCCAACCGGCCTTCGCGCACGTACGCGCGCATGCGCTTGGTGCCGTTGGTGTAGCTGGACTCCACATTGCCGGTGAAGGCGTTGGTTTTGCCTTCCAGAAAATACTTCGCCTGCTCCCAGCCCGGATCTGCCACCGCCATCGCTGAGCCGTTGTTGGACAACAGCAAGAGCCGATCAGCGGGGACGGGCGGGGACGTGTCCACCACCGCTTTGGGAGATGAAGCGCACGCCGCTGCGGCCAGGCAAAAGCCCGCCGCCAAATTGTGAAGCAATCTGCCTACCTTGACTGTCATACGCCCTCGAGTTCCCTTTTCTGTCGTTGGCGACCTTGTCGCTGCCACCAACTCCAGTCGCGCGTGTGGTCTTGTCACCGCACCCGCGATTAAGGTGTATGCTGGGCGGCAACCTATCGGAATTGGGCCAAAAACTCAACCTCAAAGACTGGCTACCGCATGCCCACTGCGCGCCCGCACGCATCCCGTGCTATATTGTGGCAGCCGGGCGGCCAAAGTTGGCCGTCCGTTTTTTTATGGAATCACACAGCGTGACAATGCTGGTGCTGGCCGTGGCAGCGACCGTGGTCGGCCCAGTGGGAGTAGAGATCACCGGCTATGTGTGGCATCGCTTTGTCGAACATCACGGCTGGCTCGGGCGCGTGTTCACGCATCGGCATTGGATTCATCACGAGGTGGCGTATCCCGTGCAGCGGCTGCGCGCTGTGCAGTATCACGACGCCCATTCGTGGGGTTGGTACGTGATGATGAGCGGGTTGCTCGGCGTGTTCTACCTATTGCTGCCGTGGCCCATCGCGATGGCAGCGGGGGCGGGCAGCCTCATCTACGGCTGGGTGGTCATCAACTATTTCCACAGCGCCTTCCACGTGCGCGGGCATTGGCTCAAACGCCACGCGTGGTTCCGCCGGTTGACGCGGCTGCATGACATCCACCACTTCGAGCGCGCCAACTACGGCATCCTCTTCTTCGGCATCGACAAACTGTGCGGGACATTCCGCGCGGAGTTTCCGCACAAGAAGCAGGACATCTTCTGAAAGGGGCCGCGCTGCTGCGCCTGCTATTCCTTCACCGTGATGGTGATTTTTTTGGAGATCACCGGCGGCTCATGCGGCACGTGGGCGTGGTCGGCGAAGATCAATTGCAACACGTGCTTGCCCGGCGGCAACTCCAGCTCCGCTTCAGTCTGCCCCATGCCAAAGTGCTTGATGATCTTGGGCTGATCCACCACCAACGGCACATCCACCGGCGGCATCTTGTCGGCGTTCACCAAAAGATGGTGATGGCCGGTGTTGGGGAAAGGCTGACCGCCCGCCGCCGTCAAACCGGCCGGGCAGATACCCATGCCTTGCAGGCCAAAAATCACCGTGAACTTCGGCTTCACCGTTGCGCCATCCGCAGGCGAAACGATGTACACCTTCGCGCCTTTGGGCGAGGGCGTGCGCTTGGGTTTCTCAACATCGTCTTTGGCCGTCAACGAGAAAGCCAGCAGGGCGGCGCCCAAAAATATCGCGGTGTGCTTCATAGAGTAATGGAAGAATTGATTTCGGTATTGGATCCGCGGCGACTGTGCCACTTCTGCCACGCCGCCTGCAAGGCTTTCCAGCAATCAAACGGCAGTGGTGCCGCCGGCAATCTCTGTGCCGTGAGCCGCGAGTGCCTCAGCCGCAGGCTGGGCGGCAGCATGTGCCGCAGCGTGCTTGGCGCGGTCCTGTTGGTTGCGCTCGTACAAGGCGTGATGCAGTTGGGTGTAAGTCTGGCGCATGAACCAGCGCGTCAACACGCCAAAGGCCAACGCCGCGACCAGTGCGTGGATGAGGCAATGCTCCGGCGCGTTGCCCGCGAGCAGATTGAGCGCGAACACGATGGCGAATCCGCCGGCGCCTGCTCTGGTCAAAAAGGATTGCATGATGTGCCGGTGACGACCATCGCGGCCATCACCTCAACTCTGTCACCGTGTAATCGGCAACCACGCGCCGCACTTGAGCGGCGACTCTCTGACCATCTACGAAGAAGCGGGTGGGTAGCCCTACGATTCTCTGATCAGTGTGCCGCTGGTTTTGGAATTGCCGTTGCGGGCAACGCCGTCAGCGCGCACTCGAAATAGATTTTCTTGCTCGTGGCGTCCATCACGTGCAACGACACAACCTGGCAATGCTCCAAGACGCGGCCGGTCTCGCCCTGCTGCAAGGGGCTGACCAGCCGGTACCCCGCCACCACGCGCAGGCGGGGCTTGAGCAGCTCCGCCGTTTTGGCGTCCACTTTGCCGGTCAAAATAAATCCCGGTTGGCCCGGCGCGAGATGGGCCTTGAGCCATTCTTCGCGCGTCTTCAGATCAGATAGCAACCCGGTCTCAAAGAACTTCGCATCGGCGTTGGCCCAATGCGCCAACGTCAACTCGGCGGGCGGCACTTCGCCGGGCAGAAATACGCCCGACATTCCAGTCGCTGCAGGCGCGGGTGCTGCCGGTACTTTGGGTTCGTCGGCAACAGCCTGATCGCATCCGCTGCACTTGGGCGCGGGGGATTCGGCGTCTTTGGAAGGCTCCATCCGATAGCCATTGAGCAGGACGCTCTTCACCTGCTTGCCCTCTTTCAACACCAGATTGCACTGCGCCAGGAGCGTGTCCACGAGCAGTTTGTCGGGCTGGTTTTCCAGCTTGGCCAATGCCGCCAGTAGGGGCGCAGCCTCGGCGAACAGTCCTCGTTGGAAATGCGCGAGGGCCAAGCCCAGCCGCGCCTTGTCCGCCAAGGGATGTTGGGGATGCAGTTGCTGGAATTTGGAGTACACCTCTGCGGCCACCACAAACCCGCCTTGATTGTACAGCGTGTTGGCGATGAGGATGAGCCCGGCGGCCTCGTCCGCAACGACGGGTGCGGGCACGACAACGGTCGCGCCTGCCGCAGTCGCCAGCGCAGCGGTCGTGCGCGCGGGCAGCACGAGGAATTGTTCGGTGTCGATGTTGTACAGGAACTCCGCATCGCGCGCCAAGTACAGCACTTGGGACAACGCGACCGCTGTCGTGGCATTGCCGCCGCGACCGGCTTTGACGCGGGCTTGGTACACCGCGAGCGTCTCGAACTCGCCGCGCGGCGCCACGGTGTTTAATGCCGCTTGCTCCGCCTGCTGGCGTTGCGCCGCCCACACGTCGCGTTCCAGCGTGTGCACATCTTCATAGATGCGGGCCGCAGCAAAATCCGTCTTCGCCGCCAACTCCGCGACGCGCAGAACGCGCGAGCCGGGCGCTGCCGCCGCAACTTGGGCGTTGGTCGTGCCCACGGGCTTGACCACGTCGGCGTTGGTCGCCGCCGGGAATTTCACCGTCTTGGGGTTGAAATGGGGGGCGGGCTTGTAAGGGCTGAGACACGCGACGGCGAGCAACAGCAACCCCGCCCCGCTTGCCAGTGGAAAAACACGTTTTGTCATCATCCAACCTTTGCTTTCAATTCGTCCGGCTTGGCTTGGGGTTTAGCAGCAAATGCAGCGGCCAACAATGTTTTTCCAGTCCGCAAATTGCCAGCAGGTCACTTGATACCGTGGGCCAGTCGAGGGCCGTGCGAGTGCCCGGCGTCCACCACCAAGGTTTGCCCAGTCACTTTGTCCGCCGCGATAAGACCCATGATGACCTGCGCGATGTCCTCGGGCTGGCACACGGCGTTGAGAAGGGCCTCGCTGGATTTCTTCGCTTTGATGGACTCGTAATCCGCGCCCAATCCGCGCACGAGCCAGTCGCCTTCGATGAACCCCGGCGCCACGGCATTGACGCGGATGTCCGGCGCCAGCGTGCGCGCCAAGGTCAGCGTGAGATTGATCAACGCCGCTTTGGAGGCGCAGTAGGGGATGCTGCTGCCCGCGCCCACGTAGGCGGCCACGCTGGCGGTGTTGATGATCACGCCGCCGCCGTCGGCCGCCAAGGCCGCGCGCGCCGCCCGTGCGCATTGAAAGGCGCCGCGCACGTTGACGGCGAAAATCCTTTCCCAATCGGCCTCGGTCACCGCATCCAAATCGCCGAAGGGCACAAAGCGCGTCGTGCCCGCGTTGTTCACCAACACGTCCAACCGCCCGAACTCGGCCGTGGCCTGCGCGATCATTGCCCGGCACGCGACGTCCTGTGCGACATCGCCCTGCACGAGGATGGCCCGCGCGCCCGCATTTCGACAGCGCGCCGCAGTGGCTTCGGCGGCCTTGATGTCGCTGGCGTAATTGATGGCCACGGCGCAGCCGGCTTTGGCCAGCATCAACGCTGTCGCCGCACCGACACCCCGACTACCGCCCGTCACCACCGCTGCTTTGCCTTGAAGATCCATACGCGGGCCCATGCTGCAATCGCGCAGGCTGCAAAGTCAAACCCGCGCGCCGCACAGAAAAAGAAAATGCCCGCAAGACGAAGATGGACGATTGGCCGGCGACCAATCAGTGGGTGATTTCGCAGCGGCGACCGGTGGTGTTGCGGGTGAAATGCACGTTGCCCGCATCGGTGACCTGCGTGTGGGCCACATTGAGAAACTGCAGATTGGGCGACGCGGCCAGTTTGGACAGACCGCGGTCGGTGATTTGCGTGTGGGCCAGGCTGAGCACGCGGAGGTCTTTGAGTTGGAGCAAGTGATTGAGTCCGTCATCCGTGATGGGATTGTGGCTGAGATCCAAACGCGTCAGATGGGTCAGGTTCTTCACATGAGCCAGTCCGGCATCGGTGATGCGGGTGTTAATCAGGTTGAGACTGCGCAGGGCCGGCAGTTTCTCGATGGAGGCCATGCCATAATCCGTCAGCAGGGCGTCGGAGAGATTGAGCGAATCCACTTCGCCCGCCTCGTTGAACCGGCCGGTGCCACGGTGGACTTCCTTGTAATACTCGGCCACGCGCGCCTGCTCTTCCGGCGTCGGGCGGGCGGGCGTGACACTCGATGCCAAGCCGCCGGAGACTGGCTCCGGTTTTGCCCCGCATCCGGCCAGAAAGGCTGCGGCACCGCACCGTTCTGCCGATGCCCAAAGGATGCCAAAAATAATTCCAGCCGGCCCATTGCGCGACCGCATGAACGGGCCTAGACTGGTCGCTAGTGCTGGCACAGAAACTCTCCAGAGTCTTCTGGTTTGTGGGTGCTGGCACAGGCGTCGCGGGGCATGGCATCAAATTGGCTCTGGGATGTTCCGGAGGCCGCTGCGGGCGGTTCAGTGGTCCGCAGCGGCCTTTTGCTTGTCAAAAGCAGATAATTGTGGTTTGATGGTCTTGGCAGATGCGCTAACCCCCGTTGGTGTGTTTGCCGTAGTACCACCCCTGCCCGCACAGGTCCTCCTTGTCCCTGTGCGGGCTTTTTCTTTGCTGCGGCCACTTTGTTCCCAAAATTAATTGTCAGAAAAGAACGTCGGCCTGCGATGTAAGATCAAGATGTGGTGGATACTGGGAAGTCTGGCAGTAGGCGGTTACACCGGCTGGATGGCCGGGGGCACGGGAGAACAGGCGGTGCTGACGGTGACGGTGTTTGGCCTGTTCGGACTGTGGTTCGACCGGGAATTGGAGGCGCTGGTGGCATCCAATCCAAGTGTGCGCACCGAGAAACTGATTTACGCACCGTCTGCCTTCACTCCGCCGAGCGGCGGCAAAGGCACTACGCAACTGGGGTTGGCGAAATTGCCAGCCTTGCCCAAGGCGGCCTAGATTTTTTAGGAGGGGTTGGGTTCCTTCCCCTGCTGGCACCAGTCGGCAGGGGAAGTTGCTTTTGGACGAGCCAATCCGAACCTCACAAAGTGGTGCCCACGACAGGACTTGAACCTGTACGATGTTACTCACTAGAACCTGAATCTAGCGCGTCTGCCAATTCCGCCACGTGGGCAATGAAGGCGCGGAGTCTGCCCGCACCCACACCGCTGGCGCAAGCAGAAAGGCGGCGCGCCGCGGCGGGCCATCGGACACCCGTCCGTCAATCGCCGCGCTCGTGGACAAACTTTGCGCGCGCTTGAAAGCTTGACCTTCGTGCTGTGCTGTGGCGCACTCACCGGCTCGATTGGAATTTATGCAGCACATTCGGAACATCGCCATCATCGCCCACGTGGATCACGGCAAGACCACGCTCGTGGATTGCCTTCTCAAGCAGTCGGGCACCTTCCGCGCCAACCAACACGAATCGCAGGAGGAACGCCTGATGGATTCGATGGACTTGGAGCGCGAGAAAGGCATCACCATCCGGGCCAAGAACGCGGCGTTCAAATACAAGAATTACCACATCAACATTGTGGACACTCCCGGCCACGCGGATTTCGGCGGCGAGGTCGAGCGCATCATGAACATGATTGATGGCGTGCTGCTCGTCGTGGACGCGGCTGAGGGGCCGCAGGCGCAAACGCGCTTTGTGCTGCGCAAGGCGTTGGAGGCGGGCGCCAAGCCCATCGTCGTCATCAACAAGATTGACCGCGACAATGCTGATCCGAAGAAAGTCCTCGACTTGGTCTTTGATCTTTTCATTTCGCTCAACGCCACTGATGAGCAGCTCGATTTCCCGTTCATCTTTTGCTCCGCCAAAGGGGGCTACGCGAAGATGGATCTGGATCACACCAGCGGCACCATGGAGCCGCTCTTCGATGCCATCGTGAAACACATCCCGCCGCCGCGCGCCAAGGCGGGCGAAGGGTTTCAGTTGCTCGTCGCCAATCTGGATTACTCCGATTATCTCGGGCGTATTGCGTTTGGCAAAATCGTCGAGGGCAAGGTCAAGATCGGTGAATCGGCATGCTGCCTGCACGGTAGCGGCCGCGTGACTACCGGCAAGATCACGATGATTTACCACTTCGAAGGCATGAAGCGCATCGAACTGAAGGAGGCACACGCTGGAGACATCATCGGCATCACCGGATTCGAGGATGTGTTTATCGGCGAGACCATCGCGGACAACCCCAGCCGCGGCGCGTTGCCGTACATCCCCGTGGATCCGCCCACGATTCAGATGGAGTTCGCCGTCAACGATGGCCCGCTCGCCGGACAGGACGGCAAGCTCGTCACCGCGCGCCACATCTGGGAGCGACTGCAAAAGGAAGTGCGCACCAACGTCGCTCTGCGCATCGCGCCGACCAGTGACCCTAAGATTTTTGCCGTCAGCGGTCGTGGTGAAATGCAGATTGCCATTCTCGTTGAGCAGATGCGCCGCGAAGGCCACGAGGTGCTCGTCTCGCGCCCCGAAGTGTTGTGGAAACAATCGGCTGATGGCCAGGCGCTGGAACCCATCGAACATCTCTACGCCGAAATTCCGAAGGAAGATTTGGGTCCGGTGATGGAGAATCTTTCCTTCCGCAAAGCGCAGATCACCGCCATGAACCATCACGCGGCGCAGATCACCATCGAGGCGCATGTCCCGATGCGTGGCTTGATCGGCTTTGAGACCGACCTCATGAACATGACGCGCGGCATGGGTGTGATGAGCCATCTCTTCCACGAGTACGGCGCCGATCGCGGCGAGATTGCGGCGCGCAAAAGCGGTTCGCTCGTCAGCATGGAAACCGGCGAAGCCACGTCGTACGCGCTGAACCTCATCCAAGAACGCGGCCGCCTGATGGTGCTGCCGGGTGATAAAATCTACAAAGGCATGATCGTCGGCGAGAACGCCCGCGAACAGGATCTGCCGGTCAATCCTTGCAAATCCAAACACCTCACCAACATGCGCTCGCAGGGTGATGGCAAGGGCATCCAACTCAACGCGCCGCTCAAACTGAGCTTGGAGCGCGCGTTGGAATACATCGACGTGGACGAGTACGTGGAGGCGACGCCTGTGAATCTGCGCCTGCGGAAAAAGATTCTCGACGAGAATTTGCGCAAACGCTCCGAGCGCGCCCGCAGTATCAAGTACATCACCGAGTAGGTTTACGGCGTCGCGCGCAACACGCCTGGTTTTTCCAGCGTGCCGCGTGTCACGCCGAGTTGGCTGTGGAGTTTGAGTTCGCGCCACAGCCTGTCGCCTGTCATCTCGCCGCGCAGCAACGCGCGGTATCTGGCAATCGTCCCCTCCACCTGTTCGGGTGTGTCGTTGAGGAACTCGACGCGGAACCGCCGCACGCCCAACGCCAGCAATCGCGCCATGTGCTCGGCGCCGGTCTGCGCGCGCGAGTTGAAGACAGTGTTGCGACAACCCGCATCGGCCTTGAGCGTGTGCAACGCGCCGACACGATCGCGAAGTTGCACGACGTGTTTGTCGCACGGCCGGCCGCAGTCGCGATAATCTTTGCCGCTGGAAAGGAACGCGCAGTACACGCAGTGCTCCATGTGAAACATCGGCATGTGCTGATGGATCGTCACCTCGAACCACGCCGGCGGCGCGCCGCGCAGCAATGCTTCGAGCTGCGTAATGTTCAGATCGTAACTCGCCGTCACTCGTTCCAATCCGTAGCGCGAGATGAAATGTTCCGCCGCGAGCGGGTTGGCCACGTTGAGCGAGAAGTCGCCGATGCGCCGGCAATCCGCGAAGAATTTCAGGTGCTCGTAATTGCGCACGAGGTAGCCATCGGCCGCCGCCGAGCGCACCAGATTGAGAATCCATTCCTCGCCCGATTTGAAAATGCGCGGCGGCGCAACCCAGATGGAGGCCGCGGGTTTGCCGCTGCGCGCCAAACGGAATTGTTCGACGGCCTCGCGGTATTTCTTGGGATCCTCAAACTCGCAGTAGAGCGTGTCCACGTTGCAGCGCAGCGCGGCTTCAAGCTGCGGCAACGAGCGCACCAGCACGACCAATTCCGCTTCCTTCGCAGTTTCTTTGCTCGCTGCGGCCGCAACGGACAACGCAGCGGCACGTGGCACCGGATGCAATGTCCAGCGTTTCGGCGCGGCGCGTTGCGTCTCCAACTGCGCAATCACATCGCGTCGCAGACGATTGAGTTCGCTCACGGGCAACATCACGTCGCCTTCGAGTTGGTCCACCAGTTCCCCCAGTTTGAACGGCGTGCCGCCAAGCCGGCCGAGCTGTTCGCGCAGACGTTCGGTGGTGAGCGGCTGCTTCTGCGCTGTTGCCAGCGGCATCTGCGAATCCAACTGCGCCACGTGGCCCTGCTCGTCGCGCGCGATGAGCGTGAATGGGGTTCCCGCGTGACCGTGAATTTCCATCCGCACGGGCCGATGGAATTTCGGCGCGTCGCCCTCGAACGTCTTGCGCAACTCGCGGTCCAACTCCGGGTCGTTCGTCTTCCAAAGTTTGTCGCCTGTGTGGACGCGCGAGAAATCAATGTCGCCGTGGCCGAAGCCGAGCGCCGTCTCGCTACCGCGCACATCCACCGTGTACACGCGCCCGCCCTGCTCGTGATCATCGCCGCGGCCGGCGTCAAAGACGATGCCCGCGCCCGGCTTGAGCGTGCCTTCAAGTTTCAGAAACACCCGCTCGCCCTGCACGCGACGGACCTCGCCGAGATAAGCGCCGCGCTTTTTCGCGAAGCGGGCGTGGACGAGTTTTTGATTATCGTTGCCGCCAAACCAACCCGTGAACAGCCCGCGGGAGAACGCCATCTCCAGTTCGTACTGCTCGGATGCGCGCGGACGAATCGGCGCGTTGCTTCCGGCAAGCTTGTCGAGCGCGGCGCGATAGACGCGCGTGATGCTCGCGACGTACTCGGGCGATTTAAGCCGGCCTTCAATCTTGAGCGAGCTGACGCCGGCCTTCACCAACTCCGGCAACACTTCAAGCCCCGCGAGATCCTGCGGGCTGAGCAGATAACGGCGATCGCCCAGCTCGATCTGTTTGCCGTCGGAAAACAATTCGTAAGGCATGCGGCACGCCTGCGCGCACTCACCGCGATTGGCACTGCGGCCGCCGAGCGCCTCGCTCGTGAGACATTGGCCAGAGTAGGCGACGCACAGCGCGCCGTGGACAAAAACTTCCAGCGGTAACGCGGTGGATTGCGCGGCGCGGATTTTGCCAATCTCCGCGATGGAACATTCGCGCGCCAACACGACGAGATCGCAACCCAGCTCGCGTGCGAACTCCACACCGGCCGCGCTGGTGATGGTCATCTGCGTGCTGGCGT
>SIAW01000095.1 GCA_009695465.1 Pedosphaera sp. | reverse complement strand
GGCTGCGTTGTTTTTCTCTCTATCATCGGCGATGGCCGAACAGCCAAAGGTTGCGCCCGTGGCCGACGCCGCTCCATTCCCCGGCAAGAAATCTGTTTGGAATGGTTACGACCGTTACGACTTTCCGGTGGACGGCAAGAATGTCCTCGTCGTCGTGCCGAAGCAGGCCGCGCCCGGCAAGCCGTGGGTGTGGCACGGCGAATTCTTCGGGCACAAACCCGCGCCGGACATCGCGCTGCTCGGTCGCGGTTTTCACATCGTTCACATGAGCGTGCCCAACCTGCTCGGCTGTCCGGACGCAGTCGCGCACTGGGACAAGTGTTACGCGGAGCTGACGGGCAAGTTCGGTTTCGCGAAGAAGGTCGCGCTCGTCGGCCTCAGTCGCGGCGGCCTTTATTGCTATAACTGGGCCGCTGCGAATCCCGACAAGGTCGCGTGCATTTACGGCGACGCGCCCGTGTGCGATTTCAAGAGCTGGCCCGGCGGCAAGGGCAAAGGCAAAGGCAGCAAAGGCGACTGGGCACTCACGCTGAAGGTTTTTAAGTTCTCCGATGAAGCCGTCGCGCTCGCTTACGCAGGCAATCCGGTGGACTCGCTCGCGCCGCTGGCGAAGGCGAAGGTGCCGCTATTGCACGTCTTCGGCGACGCGGACGACGTGGTGCCGTGGGAAGAGAACACGGGCCTCCTCGCCGAGCGTTACAAGAAATTGGGCGGCGACATCACGCTCATCCGCAAGCCGGGCGTCGGCCATCACCCGCACGGGCTGGATGACTCGACGCCCATCGTTGTGTTCATCACCGAACACGCTGGGAAATGATGAGCCGCACGATGCCCTCCATCGCTCCTCGCTTGAATGCCTGGGACGGTTCCCCTATCTAAAGCCCGTGCCAAAAGGGTGGATATGCCTGTTGATGATCGTCGCGGGAACACTGCGCGCCGCGCCGCCGGTGTCATTTGGCCGCGACATCCTGCCCATCTTTTCTGACAACTGTTTCCACTGCCACGGCCCGGATGAAAAGGCGCGCAAAGGAAAGTTGCGGTTGGACGTGGAGATCGAGGCGTTGCGGGCAAAAGACCCGGTCATCGTGCCGGGCAAAAGCGCGGCAAGCGAGCTGGTCAAACGCATCACATCCTCCAAGCCCGACGAGTTGATGCCGCCGCCCGATTCGCGACGCCATCTCACGCCTGCACAAGTGGCGCTCTTGCGACGTTGGGTGGACGAGGGCGCGCGTTGGGGCAAACATTGGGCGTACGAACCGCCGCAGCGCCCGTCGTTGCCAGCCGTGCGTCAAGCGCAGTGGCCGCGCAACGAAGTGGACCGGTTCATCCTCGCGCGGTTGGAGGATGAGAAGTTACCCCCCGCCACGGAAGCCTCGCGGGAATTGCTGGCGCGTCGCGTGTCGTTGGACCTCACAGGACTGCCGCCGACACTGGAGGAGCTGGACGCTTTTCTCGCGGATAAAACACCCGACGCCTACGAACGTTTGGTGGATCGGCTGCTGGCCAGCCCGCGTTACGGCGAGCGCATGGCGTGGGATTGGTTGGAAGCCGCCCGCTACGCCGACACCAACGGCTATCAGGGCGATGGCGAACGCACGATGTGGCCGTGGCGCGATTGGGTGACGCGCGCGCTCAACGAGAATCTGCCCTTCGACCAATTCACCGTGTGGCAACTGGCGGGCGATCTGTTGCCCAACGCCACGCGCGATCAAAAGCTGGCCACGGGTTTCAACCGCAATCACATGATCAACGGCGAAGGCGGGCGCATCGCCGAGGAGAATCGCATCGAATATATTTTCGATCAGACCGAGACGCTGGCTACCGTCTGGCTGGGCATCACGCTCACCTGCGCGCGCTGCCACGATCACAAGTTCGATCCCATCACGCTGCGCGATTACTACGGGCTGTTCGCCTTCTTCAACGGCACATCTGTGGATGGCGGCGGCGGCAACGCGCAGTCGCCCCCGGTGCTGGACTTCGCAAGCGAAGAGCAATTGCGCGCGCGCACCGATACGCAACAACGCGCCACCGAAGCAGCCGCATCACTGGCCGTGTTGGAGGGAAAACTTTTCCCGCGCGAGAAAGGCAAGCCCGCCGTGGATTCGCCGCAGGCAAAAGAACTGCCCGAACCGCTCAAGGATTTGCTGCGCCAATCGCCCGCGCAGCGCAAAGCCGACAAGCTCGATGCGTTGTCCAAACACTATCAATCCACCCAGCCTGATTACGCGAAAGCCGTGACGGCGCTCAAGGCCGCGTTCGAGGCACGCGATGCCGCAAGCAAAGTCGGCGCGCGCGTGATGGTGATGGAGGAGATGGCCAAACCGCGCGACACGTTCATCCTCACTCGCGGTACGTACAACAAGCCCACCGACCAAAAGGCGCTGCCGACTTTTCCAGCCAGCTTGGTGGGCACTCCTAAAACACCGGAGCCACCCGCCCGCTTGAACCGGTTGACGCTGGCGCAGTGGCTGGTCGCGCCGGAACATCCGCTCACGGCGCGCATCACGGTCAACCGCGCGTGGCAGACTTTTTTCGGCACGGGCCTCGTGAAGACGGCGGAGGATTTTGGCGTGCAAGGCGAGCGCCCGTCGCATCCGGAGTTGCTCGATTGGTTGGCCACGGAATTTGTGCGCACCGGTTGGGATGTCAAACGATTGCACCGGCTCATCGTCACCAGCGCCACCTATCGGCAGTCATCGAAAATCACGCCCGCACTGCTGGAGCGAGACCCGGACAATCGCCTGCTCTCGCGCGGCCCGCGACTGCGTTGGCCCTCGTGGATGCTACGCGACACGGCGCTGACGCTGGGCGGTCTGCTGGTGGAAAAACGTGGCGGCCCTTCGGTGAAACCTTATCAGCCCGCAGGCGTTTGGGAGGAGGCGACCTTCGGCACCAAGTCTTACACGCAAGATCACGGCGAGGCGTTGTATCGCCGCAGCCTCTACGTTTTTTGGCGGCGCATCGTTGGGCCGACCATGTTCTTCGACGCGCCCAACCGGCAATACTGCACCGTGCGCAGCGCGCTCACCAACACGCCGCTGCACGCACTGGTGACGCTCAACGACATCACCTACGTGGAAGCCGCGCGCGCGATGGCGCAGCGTCTCCTCACCCAACCCGACAAGGATGACAGCGCAAAACTGGCGCGTGCTTGGCGCATGGCCACGGCGCGCACGCCGTCGGTGCAGGAAATGAAATTGCTGCGCGATGCGCTGGCGCAGTTCCGCGCGGAGTTTGTCAAAGACAACGCAGCCGCGCTGAAGCTGCTCAAGGTCGGCGAATCGCTCCGCGACGAAAAGCTCGCGCCTGCCGAGCACGCGGCGTGGATGACCCTGTGCTCGCTGTTGCTCAACCTCGACGAAGTCCTCACCAAGCAGTAGCCGCACCTACTTCGCCGCTGGCGCAATGCTTCGGGCTTGCGAAATCCCCTGCTGCGCCCGAGCATGCGCCATCGATGATGAAGCGCGTGCTCGCCCTCTTTGCCGCATTGGCTTGCCTGTGCACCAGCGCCGCGCCGCCCAACTTCATCGTGTTCCTCATTGATGATCTGGGCGCGACGGATCTGGGCTGCATGGGCAGCAAGTTTTACGAGACGCCGAACATTGACCGGCTCGCGGCGCAGGGGATGAAGTTCACGCAGGCTTATTCCGCCTGCACGGTCTGCTCGCCCACGCGCGCGGCGCTCTTGACCGGCAAATATCCCGCGCGCCTGCACCTCACCGACTGGATCGCGGGCCACTCGCGGCCAACGGCCAAGTTGCGCGTGCCCGACTGGACCAAACAACTGCCGCTCGAAGAAGTGACCGTCGCCGAAGCGCTCAAGCCGCTGGGCTATGCGACCGCGCAGATCGGCAAGTGGCATCTTGGCGGGGCGGAATTTTATCCAACCAAACAGGGATTTGATTTGAGCCTCGGCGGCACGGATCGCGGACAGCCGCCCAGTTATTTCTCGCCGTACCGCATCGCCACGTTGCCGGACGGTCCAGCCGGAGAATTCCTCACCGACCGCGAATCGGCCGAGGCGTGCAAGTTCATCGAGACAAATCGCGAGCGCCCGTTCTTCATCTACCTGCCGCATCACGCCGTGCACACGCCGCTGATGGGCAAGCAGGACGTCATCGCGAAGTATCAGAAGAAAGCCGCCGCCCAGCCGGATTCTCCGCAGAAGAACGCCACCTACGCCGCGCTGGTCGAAAGCGTGGACGACAGTGTGGGGCGCGTGATGAAGAAGCTCGATGAACTGAATCTTGCCGGCCGCACTGTGATCCTCTTCACCTCTGACAACGGCGGGTTGGCGCTCAACAACGTCACGCGCAATCTCGGCCTGCGCGCCGGCAAAGGTTCGGCCTACGAAGGCGGCGTGCGCGTGCCGCTCATTGTGAAATGGCCCGGCGCGGTGAAACCCGGCACCACGTGCGACACGCCGGTGTTGACGGTGGATTATTTTCCCACTCTCTGCGAGCTGGCGGGCGTGGAGAAAACACCGCAGCTCGATGGCGAAAGTCTCGTTCCGTTGCTCAAACAAACCGGCGGGCTCCAGCGCGACGCGATTTTCTGGCATTACCCGCATTATCATCCCGGCGGCGCGACGCCGTATGCAGCGATCCGCGAGGGCGATTTTAAGCTCATCCAATTCTACGAAGACAACCGCGCGGAACTCTACAACCTGCGCGCCGATCCGCAGGAGAAGACCAACCTCGCCCCGTCCGATGCGAAACGCGCCACGGCGCTGAGCGCGAAGCTTGTTGCGTGGCAGAAGTCAGTCGGCGCGCAGTTCGCCACGCCGAATCCCGCCCACGATGCCGCCAAGGAAAAGTCCGGCGGCAAAACGAATTCCAAAAAGAAAACCCCCAAGTGACATGAACACACTCGCGCGACTCACTGCAGTTTTGATTTGTGTGACGGGCGTGTGGCTGCACGCCGGTGCTGCGCCGGCAGTAACGCCAGCGCCAACTTGGAAAGCGGGCGTGGCCAGCGTCGTCATCACGCCGCACACGAACATGTGGATGTCCGGCTATGCAAGTCGCACCAATGTTTCCGACGGCAAATTCCACGACCTCCACGCGAAGGCGCTGGCGTTGGAGGACGCGCAAGGGGCGCGGCTGGTCGTGGTGACGCTGGACCTCATCGGTGTGCCGCGTGCGTTGCGGCTGGCGCTGGAGAAGCGCGCGCAAGATTCTTGGAAGCTGCCGCCCGATCAACTCCTGCTCAACGCCTCGCACACGCACAGCGGCCCGGAATTCCGCGTGGGCCGCGTGCCGGGCTGGCCGGATTTTAAGCCCACGGCATTGAGCGAACAGTACGGCGTGGACTTGGAGGAGAAGCTCGTGAAGCTGATCGGCGCGGCGCTGACCAATCGCGCTCCGGCGCACGTGGGCTTTTCGCGCGCGCGCTGCGGCTTTGCGATGAACCGCCGTTTGCCCACGCCCACGGGCTTTGACGGCGGCCCGTATCCGGAAGGCCCGGTGGATCAGGACGTGCCGATCCTGCGCGTGGATGATGCGGAGGGCAAGACGCGCGCGGTGCTCTTTGGCTACGCCTGCCACAACACAACGTTGGCGCTCTACAAATTCTGCGGCGACTACGCGGGTTTCGCGCAGCAGTATTTGGAGGCGGATCATCCGGGAATGACCGCGCTCTTTCTCGCCGGTTGCGGCGGCGATCAGAATCCTTATCCACGCGGCACGGTGGACTTGGCCCAACGCCACGGCCGCACGCTGGCCACGGCCGTCGAGGCGGCGTTGATGCCCAAGCCCAAGCCGTTAAACGCCCCGCTGCGCGCGGCGTATGCCACGGTGGAGATTGATTACGCACCACCGCCTTCGCGTGAGGAATTCCAACGCCGCACCACCTCCAAAGATCGCTACGAAGTTCAGCACGCCAAACACATGCTCGCGCGGATCGAAAAAGAAGGCGCGCTGCCCAAGAGTTATCCCTGCCCCGTGCAGGTCGTGCGATTTGGCAGTGACCTCACGCTGATCGCCATCGGCGGCGAGACGGTGGTGGATTATTCGTTGCGCCTGAAAAAAGAATTGGCGAACACGGGCGCGCCGGTGTGGGTCGCCGGTTATTCCAATGACGTGATGGGCTACATCCCCAGCCTCCGCGTGCTGCGCGAGGGCGGCTACGAGGCCGGCGGTGCCATGCGCTACAGCGCGACGCATCCAGGCCCGTGGTCGGACACCGTTGAGGAACGCATCATCGCCAAGATCCACCAGCTCCACGATGGGCTTCGTGGAAAATAAATCCTCAGCGGTGATGATATTCCCAGCCGCTCTGCCACCCTGCCGGGCCGGCGTTCACCATGAAAATTGATGCGATCAAAAAACTGCGCGCGGCGCTCGCCGCTGATCAACCCGTGCACGGGATGTTCGTGACGCTGGAATCGCCCAGCATCTCGGAGATGGCCGTCGGGCTGGGGCTGGATTGGATTGTGATTGATGCCGAGCACGGCCATCTGGACTGGGCGGACATCGTGGGCCACCTCCGCGCCGCGGCGCGCAGCAACACGGTGGCGCTGGTGCGCATCGCGACGCTGGACATCGGCCTCATCAAACGCGCGTTGGACTGCGGCGCTGATGGCGTGATGGTGCCGTGGATTGAAACGCCCGCGCAGTTGCGTCAAGCCGTGGCGGCGGCGCAGTACCCGCCCGAAGGCGTGCGCGGCATCGGCGCTGAACGGGCCACCGGCTGGGGCGAGTGCTTGCTGCAACACGCGCAGGAGGCGAACGAAAATGTGCTCGTGGTGCCCATCATTGAAACGGTGACGGCGGGCAGGAACGTCGCCGCGATGTGCGAAGTGCCCGGCGTGGATTTATTTTTCTTTGGCCCGGCAGACTATTCTTCGACCGCCGGTCATCGCGGGCAATGGGAAGGCCCGGGCGTCGCGCAGGAATTGCTTTCAATCAAAGACACGCTCCGCGCGCGGGGCAAACATTGCGGCGTCATCGCCACCAGTCCTGAGAATTTGATCGAACGCCAGCAGCAGGGATTTCGCATGCTGGGCGTCGGCTCGGATTGTTCGTTGCTCCTGCGCAGTATGCACTCGGCGCTGGTGACGGCGGGCAAAGATCGTCGCATGCAATCGCCGTGAAGACCGACCCGTTGCCGCGCCCGCCGCAATCGCTGCGCCCGGACCGCATGGAGTCCATGAATGCGCCGTCGCAGAAACCTGCGGTGACACTCGCGCCGGGCGTCACGCTCGACTGTCTCGTCGGCGGCCACAACCAAGCCCGAGGCATCACGACGGGGCTGGTGATGTTCGAGCCGCAATCCATTTTGTCTTATCACACGCATCCGGTCAGCGAATCCATCACCGTGCTTTCCGGCGCGGTGGTGATGGGCGTCGAAGGGCGCGAATACACGCTGGGGCCGCTGGACAACATCGTCATCCCGCGCGAGCTGGCGCATGCTTCGTGGACCACCTCGACGACCGGGCGCGCGGTGCTGCATGCGGCGTTGGCGTCGGAAGCACCTCGGCGGGATTTCGTGGACGCACCCACAGAGCGGCGCGCCATGCCGATGGAATCCACGAGCGTTGCCGGCAAGGAACGGGTGACACGTTTTGACACCGCGCTGCGATTCGAGGCTGGCCCGGGCACGAGTTTCATTGATCACTTCAACCGCGACTTGGTGCCGGGCATCGAGATGAGCGGCGGCTACGGATTGTTCGCGCCGGACGGACGGTTGCCGGCGCATTTCCATGATTTCGACGAATCCATCTGCATCATCCACGGCACCGCCACTTGCGTCGTCGAAGGGCGCCGCCACACGATGAGCGACTGCGCCACGGCGTTGCAGCCGCGCGGGCGCGTGCATTATTTCATCAACGAAAGCGCCGCGCCCATGGCGATGCTGTGGGTGTACGCGGGGCCGCTGCCCGAACGCATCGTGGTCGATGAACGCTGCGCCACCGTGGAAGGCAATCCGTGGAAGGACGAGACTCTCCAAACATGAGCGCACGAAATTTCACTGTCGCGTTGACCGCCGACTTTTGCGACAGCACCGGCGCGCCCAAGTATCGCGACATCGGCTTGAGCGTGCTGACCGCGCACCCGCACGTGCGGCAGCGCGCGTTTGCCGAGCATCGCCCTCAGATTGGCGCGGACCAATTCGGCGACGCGCAGGGCGTGATCGTGCTGACTCCATCCGTCACGGCGCAAAGCGTCTCGAACGCCGATGACCTTCTCGTCATTGCGCGCTTCGGTGTCGGCTACGACGCGGTGGATGTGGCGGCGTGCACGCGCGCAAACGTGCTCGTCACCATCGCGCGCGGCGCGGTGGATCGGCCCGTCGCCGAGGCCACCGTCGGCTGGATGATCGCGCTTTGCCATCACATGCGCGTCAAAGACAGCCTCGTGCGTTCCGGCCAATGGGACGAGCGCTCCAAATACATGGGCCGCGAATTGCGTGACCGCACGCTGGGCTTGATCGGCTTTGGCGGCATCGCGCGCAAGACGCTCGAACTGCTGCGCGGCTTCGGCATGAATCTGCCGCTGGTGTTCGATCCTTTTGTCACCCCCGATGCGGTTGCGCAGCACGGCGCGCACGCCGTGGATCTGGACACGTTGCTGCGCCAGTCCGATTTCGTTTCCATCCACTGCCCGCTCTCCAACGAAACGCGCGGGTTGCTCGGCGCCCGCGAACTCGCGTTGATGAAACCCGACGCGTATCTCATCAACACCGCGCGCGGCGGCATCGTGGACGAGGATGCGCTGCACGATGCGCTGACGAGTGGTCGCTTGGCGGGCGCGGCGCTGGACTGTTTCGCGCAGGAGCCGGTGACTGCGCCGCACCGTTTTGCCGCGCTGGAGAATGTGCTGCTCGCGCCGCACAGCATCGCGTGGACCGATGAACTCTTCCGCGACATCGGCCGCTCGACTTGTCAGGTGATGGTGGATCTCTCACTCGGCAAACGCCCGGCTGGCGTGCTCAACCCCGAGGTGTTTGAACAGCCCGCCTTCCAAACCAAGTGGGCGAAGTGGTCGTCCGCACCCGTCTCCAGCTCGTTGCGTTGATAATGCCGAGCGGGCGATGATGATTCGCTTCCATGAAGCACATCACCCTCTTTCTCGCATCGCTCTTTGTCCTGTGCGGCCATTTGTTTGCCGCCGATGCGCCTCTCGCCAAGGCGGCGAAGACCGTGCGGCTGCTCACGGTGGGTAACAGTTTTTCGGCGAACACCACGCGGCATCTGAACGATCTGGTGAAGGCGGCGGGCAACGTCCTCGTTCACCAGCCCATCGTCGTGGGCGGCGCGTCGCTGGAATTGCACGCCACTCGGGCGCAAGCGCACGAGAAGGATCCGCAGAGCACCAACGGCCTCTACGGCAAGCAAAGCCTCAAGCAACACCTCGTCGCGCAGCCGTGGGATTTCGTGACGATCCAGCAGGCGAGCATCAAGAGCCACGACGTCGCGACTTATCGGCCGTTCGCGAAGCAGCTCCACGACACCATCAAGCAGCATGCGCCGAAGGCTGCGGTGTTGGTGCATCAGACGTGGGCATATCGCGTGGACGATCCGCGCTTCGCCATTGCTACGCC
Source organism: Pedosphaera sp. (assembly GCA_009695465.1). GTDB lineage: Bacteria > Verrucomicrobiota > Verrucomicrobiia > Limisphaerales > UBA1100 > SYLI01. The sequence goes on along the minus strand of SIAW01000095.1, from coordinate 745 downwards.
AAAAGCTGGCGAACCCGCCACGCAAGCGGACATGTATCGCATGCTCACGAGTGCCTACACGACCATTGCGACGGAACTGGGCGCGTGACGCATCCCCGTCGGCGACGCGTTTTACTTCGCCGACACGGATGCGAAATGGGGTTATCAGCCGGACGCGAAATACGATTTCAAGAACAAGGTGCAGACCGCGCTGCCGAACCAGTCGCACTCGCTGCACGTCGGTTGGCGGCTGGCGAAGCAGAAGGACGGCAGCAACAAGCTCGGCATGGACGGTCATCACGCCAACACAGCGGGCGAATATCTCGGCGCGTGCGTGTGGTATGAAGTCCTCTACGACGAGAGCGTCGTGGGCAACACCTTCGTCACACCGGGCCTCGACAAATCCTACGCGCGCTTCCTCCAAGAGACCGCGCACAAAGCCGTCCTCGCCTCACGCACTCGCAAATTGGGAACGCCCGCCGCGCCGGTGAAGTAGATTGCGCGCCAAGCACAGCGCTGCTGTCCGCCAGCGCCGAGGGTTCGGAAGAGAATCGTTTAACGGGCGGGCGGAATCGCAGAGGGCGCGGGCAGTGCGTTGATCCATTTTCGAAGCAGCTCGAGTTCCTCTTTGGTGACGCGCGGGGTTTCCTTCTTGGGCGGCATCTCGTTGAAATGGATCAGCTCGATCAGCAGACTTTTCTCGGCGTTCCCCGGCTTGAAGGCAGGCCCGGACTCGCCGCCGGTGAGCATCGAATCCAGCGACCGC
>SIAW01000007.1 GCA_009695465.1 Pedosphaera sp. | reverse complement strand
GCGGATGTGTGCGCGCACGGTTTCCTGAAACGTCACGTTGGGCACTGCCGTCGCCACGTGCAGCCCGGCGAAGAGCGTCAGCGGGCCGGTGCAATCGTGCATCGTCGCGGGAATGTTGTAGGTCTGCGCGAACTCCGCCAGCCGCCGCGTCTCGCTGATGCCGCCCACCCACGTCGGGTCGATCATCACGTAGTCCACCGCGCGCCGCTCGAGCACGTGCCGGTAATCCTCGCGCGTCGTCAACATCTCGCTCACGGCGATGGGCAGCCGCGCCTTGTCGCGAAAGTCGGCGAGCGTGTCGGCGTTGTCCACGCGCATCACGTCCTCCAGCCAGAGCGGGCGCAGATCGCGCATGGCCTCGGCGATGCGCAGCGCGGCGGGCAGTTGAAAGAAGCCGTGGCCATCGAGCAGGATTTCAATCTTGTCACCGACGCGTTTGCGCGCCTCCTCCATCGGCTTCACGCAGGCTTTCACCGCAGACCACGGCAGAAAATTCCCGCCGTGCTCGTGGAACGCTCGGTCGAACGTCCAGAATTTCATCGCGCAATAACCTTCGGCCACGAGTTCCTCGGCGAGATCACCGGCGGCGTAGTTGGAAGACCAGTTGTCTTCGAGCGGGCCAGGCTTGCCCACGTCGCCGTGGCCCGGCCAACCTTGATCGCGGCCCGCGCCAAGTCGCCGCCCATAGGTCGGACCGCCGGAACTGTTATAGACGCGCACGCGATCGCGCGTCTTGCCGCCGAGCAGTTGCCAGATGGGTTTGCCGCAGACTTGGCCGAGGATGTCCCACAGCGCGAGGTCAATCGCACTGAGCGCACGCAACTCCGTGCCGCGCCCGCCGAACGCACTCGCGCGCTCGTAAAGAAAGCGCCAGTGATTCTCGATGGAGAGCGGATCCGCGCCGAGCAGCCGCCGCCCCATCCAATCGTGAATCATCGCCGCGACCGCCTCCGGCGCGTAGTAAGTTTCGCCGTGCCCGATGACGCCCGCGTCCGTGTGGATGCGCAGCAGCAGCAGGCCCGGCATGATGTCGTCGGGAATGACCGTCTCGATGGCGGTGATTTTGATGCCCGAACTATTCGGCACCGGCTTGGCCGTGGGCGAGATGGTGGCGATGGATTTCGCGGCTCGGGAGATTTTCTTCATGCGCATTGGCGATGGTGGAGGCGGCCTGCAGGCTGTACGTGAACGTCGTTTGCGTCAATCACTGCATTGCCCGATGAGCGCGGAGTGCGGTTGAATGGTGCGCTTGCGGCCGCTGTCAAATGCCCGAGCATGAGTGGCCCTCTCTTTTCACCCCGACTAGGACGGCGCGCTTTTCTGGCGGCTTCCGCCACCGGATTGGCCGGACTGAGTTTTGGGCCGGCTGCACTGAGCACGGCATTCGGTGCGGCGTCGGCGGCTCCCAGAAAAAAGCCCGCCAAGTCTGCCATCCTCTTTTTCCTCTGCGGCGGCTCCTCGCACATCGACATGTGGGACATGAAGCCCGATGCGCCAGTGGAGTACCGCGGTGAATTCCAGCCGATGCGAACCACTGCGCCGGAGATTCGCATCTGCGAACATCTGCCGATGCTGGCGAAACAGGCGCATCATTTTTCGCTGGTCAACGGCGTCACCGACTTCGGCCGCGCCACCGGCGATCATCACGCTGGCTATTATTACAATCTCACCGGCCATGCGCCCGATGAGACATTCCGTCAACAGGGCAACGATCGCCGTCCTTATCCGGGCGACTGGCCGCACATGGGCTGCGTGATCGGCGCGCGGCGACCGCGTCACGCGAAACTGCCGCAGGTCATCACGCTTCCGTACAGACCGAGCACGGCGCCCTACACGCGGCCGGGGCAATTCGCGGGACGGATCGGGATGGAGCATGATCCGTTTCTCATCATGGGCAATCGCGCAAACCCGCTTCAATTCACTGCGCCCACACTGACGCTCGACGCGAGCGTGACGCCCGCGCGGATGAAGGATCGGCGCTCGTTGCTCGAGTCCATCAACGTCGCGCGCCGCGAGTTGGACAACACCGCTGCGGTGCGCAATTACACGCATCAACAGGAGACGGCGTTTGCGCTGCTCTCCTCCAGCGCGACCGCAGGCGCGTTTGACATCGACAAGGAAACACCGGCCACCATCGAGCGTTACGGCAAGACCATCAACGGCACGAGCCTGCTGATGGCGCGGCGGCTCGTCGAGGCGGGCGTGCCGTTCACCACCGTGTTTTGGTCGGAGAACGATGATGTGGTGGCCAAGAAATGTCTCAGCGGCGGTGGCTGGGACACGCACGGAAACAACTTCAGTTGCCTCAAGGAAAATTTGCTGCCGGAGTTTGATCGCTGCTTCTCAGCCTTGATCGAAGATTTGCACCAACGCGGGCTGCTCGATTCGACCCTGCTGCTGGTGACGAGCGAGATGGGGCGAAAACCCAAAGTGGGTGATCCGCGCACGCGCGGTGTCGGCGGCGCTGGCCGCGATCACTGGACGGGGTGCATGAGCGTGGTCATGGCCGGCGGGGGCATCGGCGGGGGGCAGACTTACGGCAAAACCGATTCGCACGCCGAGTATCCCGCTGAAAATCCGGTCGGTCCCGAGGACGTCGCCAAGTCCGTCTATCACGCGATGGGCATTGAGAATCTTGAAGCGACCGATCTGCAAGGCCGCCCCTTCAACCTGCTCGAGCAGGGCCGTCCGTTGCTGCCGCTTTTTGCCTAATCCCGCCACGCGTTTCGCGCGGGCGCTGTCAGGTTAAGTCATCCCGAAAAGTTTCCGCCGCTAAACAGACGGAGATGATTGTGATCACAGCCATGCCGATCAGGTACAGAGCGATTGGCCACGGTTTGCCACCGGACACATCCAGCAACCCCATGGCGATGAGCGGGGCGAGTCCGCCGGCCAGCGGCGCCGCAAGTTGATAGCCCAGTGACGCGCCGCTGTACCGGACACTCGTGCTGAACAGTTCAGAAAAGAACGCCGCTTGCGGACCGTACATGGCCGAGTGCGCCACCAGTCCAATCACAATCGCCAGCCAGATGGTGACGTTGTCCTTGGTGCCCAGCATCCAGAAAAAGGGAAAGGCAAACAGCGCCAGAAAGATTGCGCCGCCGAGATAGACGGGGCGGCGCCCCACGCGGTCGGACAACGCACCAAAGAACGGGATGGCAAAGAACTGCAGGGCCGAAGCAATCAACACGCCGTTGAGCACCGTGGATTGGGGCAGCCCCAATTGATCGGTGGCGTAGCTCAGCGCAAACACGGTGAAGGTGTAAAAGTACGCGTTCTCCGCAAACCGCGCGCCCATCGCCACCAGCACATTGCGCGGGTGGCGGCGCAGCACCTCCACGATGGGCAGCGAAGTGTGCTCGATTTTCTGCGCGGTAAAGACGGGGCTTTCCAGCACGTGCAGGCGGATGAAAAGGCCGATGCCCAAAAGCAAAATGCCCAGCAGGAATGGCACACGCCAGCCCCACGACAAAAAGGATTCCGGCGGCAACTGGGAGCAGAGATAGAAAGCGCCGTTGGCCAGCAACAGGCCGACGGGCACACCCGCCTGCACCCAGCTCGCATGCAGTCCGCGTTTGCCCGTGTGACTGTGCTCGGCGGCCATGAGCACCGCACCGCCCCATTCGCCGCCCACGCCGAACCCCTGCACGAATCGCAGCACGACCAGCAGGATCGGCGCGAGAATGCCCGCCTGATCGTACGTCGGCAGCACTCCGATGAGGAAGGTCGCCAGCCCCATCATCATGAGCGTGGTCACGAGCATGGACTTGCGCCCCAGCCGATCGCCGTAATGGCCGAAGACAATCCCGCCAAGTGGTCGCGCAAAAAATCCGACGGCGTAAGTGGCGAACGCCGCCATGGTGCCCGCGCGCGGCTCGATCGTGGGGAAGAAGAGTTTGTTGAACACCAACGCCGCCGCCGTGCCGTAGAGAAAGAAATCGTACCACTCAATGGCCGTGCCGACGAAACTGGCCAGCAGCACCCGGCGCAGCGAAGCCGGGGATGTCTGCGCGGCTTTAGGCTGGTCGAGGTTCATTGCGCCGTCCATCCGCCGTCAATGGTGATGGCCTGCCCGGTGACATTGCGCGCGGCAGCGCTGATGAGATATTCGGCGGCGCCTGCAATTTCTTCAGTGGTGATGAACGCCTTCTTGGGCATCGGCCCGAGCATGATATTCTCCACTACTTCTTCCTCCGTGATGCCGCGCAGACGGGCTTGTGCTTTGATCTGCCCCTCCACCAACGGCGTGCGGATGTAGGCCGGGCAGATGGTGTTGCTGGTGATGTCGGTGTCGGCCGTCTCCAACGCCATCACTTTGGAAAATCCGAGCAAGGCGTGCTTGGCCGCCACGTACGCGGTCTTGTACGGCGACGCCACGTGCGAATGAATGGAGCCGATGTGGATGAGCCGACCGAAGCCGCGCGCCCGCATGCCGGGCAGCACGGCGCGTGTCATCAAGAACACCCCGCGCACCATCACCCCGCACAGCAAATCCCAGTTGGCGATGTCATACTCTTCAATGCGCGCCACGCGTTGCAGCCCGGCGTTGTTGATCAGCACATCAATGGGGACATCGCTGTTTTCGCTGAAGAACCGTTGGACATCCGCCTCGCTGGACACATCCAGCGCATGCGATTGCGCGTTGCCGCCGGCGTGTTGAATCTGTGACGCCGTGTCGGCGGCGGCCTCAGTCTGCACATCGGTTGCGATGATCGAGTGGCCTTGCTGCGCGAGGTGCTGCGCCAAGCCGCGGCCCAAGCCGCTGCCTGCGCCGGTGATGAGGATGGTGCGTGGCGGATTGTTCATGGGCGGGAAATAAATTGGTCGCGCAGCACGCGGCGCATGACTTTGTTGGAAGCCGTGCGCGGCAGCGCATCCAGCAGGACGACGTCGTAAATCTTGAAGAGCGGATTGAGCTCGCGCCGAATCGCATCTTGCATGGCGGCCTTCAGCGCCTCCGCATTTTGCGGAGCGGAACACACAGCGCAGATCACCAACCGGCTCGGCCCGCCATCGGGCGCAACCGCGATGGCGGCAGTTTCCACGACATGCGGCACTGCTTGGAGCGTCCGCTCAATCTCCGCAGAGCTGACTTTGATGCCGCCCAGATTCATCGTGTCATCCGCGCGACCCAAAGCGCGCCAGCGGCCATCGGGCAACCGTTCCATCTGATCGCCGTGCCGCCGCAACACTTGGCCCTGCGGCCCTTTCGGCGTCCCGGCGTAATACACCTCGTGATGATCGCCTTGGAGCAGCGTGGTGGAACATCCGATGGAGGGCGGCACGAGGAACATCTCGCCCTCATCGGCTGGCCGCCCCGTTTCGTCCAGCGTCACCACATCCCATCCCAGCGCCGGTGTGTTGAACGTGCCGGGCACGCACGCGCACACGGGACTGCCGGCGATGTAGCCGCCTGCGATCTCAGTGCCGCCACAGTATTCGATGACCGGCCGCCCACCGGCCTGCGCAGAAAGCCAACGCATGTCAGCGGCATTGGAACATTCGCCGGTGGAACTGAACAGCTTGATGGCACTCCAATCCACACCACGCGTGCAGTCGGCCGCGCGCCATGTTTTCACCAGACTGGGCACCACACCCAGCATCGTCGCCTTCGCCTCCTGCACGAACTCACAAAACTCGCGGCCTGTCGGTGCGCCGCCGTACAGGCCCATCGCAGCGCGGTTGATCAGGCTGGCGAAGATCAGCCACGGGCCCATCATCCAGCCGATGTTGGTGGGCCAGACGAGCACGTCGCCGGGCTGCACGTTTTGGTGGAAGTGCGCGTCGGTGGCGCACTTGATCGGCGTGGTCTGCGTCCACGGGATGGCCTTGGGTTCGCCGGTGGTGCCGGAGGAAAAGAGGATGTTGATGGGATCGGACGGGGCGGCGGGTGCCGCTTGAAACGTCGTTTCGCATCCCAGAAAATCCGCCCACGCGCAATCGCCCGCACGCAGCGTCACTTGCAATGTGTCCGCCGCCGGCAGCACGATGGCCGCAGGCGCGCCGGCCTCCACCGCGTTTGCGAATGAGGGAAGTGTTTTGCCGCCGCGCACAGTGATGTCCTGCGTGAACACCGCCACTGCGTTGGCCAACCGCAGGCGCGTGGCGATTTCTTTTGGCCGGAAACTGTCGGCGATGCCCACGACCACGCAGCCCGCTTTGATGATGCCCAGATAAATCGCCACCGCTGCGGGCGTCATCGGCATGATCATCGCCAGTGCGTCGCCACGCTGGAATCCGCGCCGCACCAAGCTCGCCGCCACACGGTGGGTCAGCGCGGCCAGTTCGCCCACGGTCACGACGCCCAATGCGCCGCCTTCAGCTTGATGAATGATGGCCGGTGAATCCGGCGGCGCAGCGAAGCAACTCTCCACGATGTTTAACTGTCCATCCGCCAGCCATTGCGGCGACTCCACGCCGCCGGACATGTCCAGCACCCGCTGATACGGCCGCTGAAAACGGATGCCCAATCGTTGGATGGCTTGCGCCCAGAATGCCTCGCGCTCGCGCGCTGACCACGCGTGCAGTGCTTCGTATGAATCCACGCCCGCGCGCTGCATCAGCCACGCGATGTTCGTGCTGGCGATGAACGCGGGGGACGGCACCCACATCGGCGCGTCGCTGTGGTTCGCTTTCTCCGCAGTCATGCGCACGACAAAATCAGGGCTGCTCCACGACGACGGCGCAGCCCATGCCGCCGCCCACGCAGAGGGTGGCCAGTCCGCGCCGCGGTCGGCGATGCGCCAGATGCACCAAGAGCCGCGCGCCCGTGGCACCGATGGGATGGCCCAGCGCAATCGCGCCGCCATCGGGATTCACCTTGGTTTCATCGAGACCCAATTCCTGGATGCAGGCCAGTGCCTGCGCAGCGAATGCCTCGTTCAATTCGATCATGTCGAACTGGTGCACATCCAAATCCAGCCGTCGCACCGCGTGCACCGGCCCCAAGCCCATAAGCGCAGGCTCGCAGCCCGCGGCCGCGCTGGCGCTGAGGATGACCATCGGTTCCAGCCCGCACTCGCGCGCGTACGCTGCATCGCACACGAGCAACATCGCCGCGCCATCGTTGATGCCGGAGGCGTTGCCGGCCGTGACGGTGCCGCTGGTGTTGAACACCGGCGAGAGCATCGCCAGTTTTTCTGCCGTGGCATTGGGGCGGGGATGTTCGTCCAGCGCCACGTCCCCGACAGCCACAATCTCATTTTGGAAATGGCCTGCGGCGCGCGCCGCTCCGTAGCGTTGCTGACTGCGCGCGGCGTATTGATCCTGCGCCTCGCGGGAAATCGTGTAGCGCGACGCCAATCGTTCGGCGGTGTGCGCCATGTGTTCGCCGTTGAAGGCGTCGTGCAAACCATCACGCAACATGGAATCCACCGGGGCCGCCTCCGCAGCGGGCTTGCCGCCTTGCATGTGCGCACGGGGCAAAAGATGCGGCGCGTTGGACATGGATTCAGTGCCGCCACACAGCACCATGCGGGCGGAACCGCACTGGATGGCTTGGGCGGCGAGGATGACCGCCTGCATGCCCGAGGCGCACATCATGTTCACGGTGAAGGCGGGTGCGCTGACCGGCACACCGACGCTCATGCCCACTTGCCGCGCCACGTTCATGCCCAAGCCGGCGCTGAGAACGTTGCCGACAATCACCGCATCCACGCGTGCTGGATCAATGCCGGTGAGCGCGGCTTTGCCGGCGGCGATCGCCAAGTCCGTCGCGGTGTGTTTGGCCAGCGCGCCGAGGAAGCGGCCTTGAGGTGTGCGTCGCGCGGCGACAATCCAGACAGGTTTCATAAGGAAATTGTCCGGCGGTGCGGGCGCATCCCCATCCGCCTGCGCACGCGACGGCGAGCGGGCGCGGCACTATTCCAGTCGTGCGACCCCATTGGCAACGCTGCGGTTGCCGACTAAAAATCAAACGGGTCGCCGCTGTCGGGACGTTTTTGTTGGAGATTGAAATCCAACTGGGTGATGGCCGTGGGCCGGAGAGTCACCTTGCCCAAGGCGCTGCTCGTGCCGGAGACCTGATCGCCTTCCCACTTTTCCAGATTGAAGGTCAACGCGCCTCCATGTGCAAACACGGCGCGCACGCTGCCGGGCGCGGGTTTGGCGGGTTCGCCGGCGGGCTTGGCCAACTCGATACGCGCCACGCGCGCGATGGGGATGGCCAACTCTTGGCCAATGCTCTGGCTGAAGAAGTGAACCTTGCCTTCCTTCACGCCGCGCAACTGTCCGGTGACGCTGTCGTTGTTGGTCAGGCGCGCGATGTCCTCAGTGGCCTTGCCTCCCGCAGCGGCATTGGCCGAAGGCATCTTGCCGTCCCATTCGGTGACGCGCAGCTTGCTCAGCTTCACCATGCCGTTGCCTTGCGAGATGAACATCAGCCCGTCGCCGCCGCCGGCGAAGGCGTTGGCGTCCTTCCACTGCTGCTTGAGCACGCCGTCCACGAGCAGAGAGATGTTCTTGTTCTTCTTATCCACGCGGATGGAGAAGCGCGCTTTGTTCTTCTGCTGCAATTCCTGGATGTTGCCGTTGCCGATGTTGTTCTGGCCTTCGCGCGCCGTCATGCGGATGAGGTACACGTTGCCCGGATTGATGCCCACGACGTAGGCGTTGCCGGAGTATTGCTCGAGGCGATCGGCGTACATGTGCACGGCGATCTGGAAATAGCCGCGCCACGCGAGGTCGAACTCGATGTTGACCATGTCGGTGAATTTCACCATGCGACCAATCTGCGGGCCGGGGCCGTTGGCGTAAAAAGATTCGTTGCGGAAAAGCCAACCGGGGGGCGTCGCGCCGTTAGCGCCGGGGACAGGCATGCCTTTGCCTTCTCGCAAACCCGCCTCGCCGTTCTGCAGATTGCCGCCCGTCCAGCCTTTCAGATCCGTCGGCCCATCGTACAGCGCTTCCTGCGTGGCGGCGCCCGGAGCGATGCTCTCGATTTCCGCGCGCGGGACGTTGAGCATGCCGCCGTACCACGTCTCCAAGCTGAGCGTGTCGTTGTTGAGCATCATCATCTCGCCCTGCACCTCGTCGCCGTTGCGCAGGCGCACGCGGCAATTCTGGCGCGCGGGAGCCTCGGCGGAAGGCGGGGTGTTGAGGCGGATGCGGCCGATGGCAGCGGCGGTGAAGGCGATCTCCGCATTCACAGCCTCGTGTTTCCAGCGCGCGCCTTTCTCGGCATCGTACCCGATGAATCCACCCGAGAGTGAATCGCCGTTGAGCAGTTCGATGATCTGCGGTTTGAGGCGCACCTCGCCCGCAGTGCCCGGAGCAGCGACGCGGATGGGCTTGGCGGGCGTCTCACCGGCGGGCCGCACGGACTTGACGACGATACCGCCGGCGGCAATCGCCAGCAACGGCACCAGCAGTGCCACGACGGCACACGGGGTCTTGATCAGTTCACGCATAAATTTGGTCGCAGCTTTTTCTGCTCATGGGAAGGAGGCGTCCTGGCCTTCCTTCCTGGGTTGATCGAGGTTAAATTCCATCGCAGCAAATACAGCGGGCGAAAAATCAGCCTCACCAAACACGGGGCTGGTCACGCGCACCTTGTCGTCCTGCCATTGCTTGAGGCTGAAGGCGAACTTGCCTTGATCACGCAGCGTCGCGCGCATGGTGGCCGGCGGCAGTTGCAGCGTGCGCGGTTTGAAATCCACCCGGCCCACCCGCTGCAGCGGGATGTCCAGCGAGGCGAAACTGGTCTGCAACGTCATCTTGCCATCCTTGATCGCCAGCACGTTTCCCGAGACGCTGTCCTCGTTGGAGAAGAGCACGAAATCCTCTTTGCCCGTGCCGACGACGTTGCCCGCCACGGGCAGGCGGCCGTCCCATTCCGCGATGCGCAGCGCGCTGATGCGCATGGGCTGGGCGTTGCGCGTGACGAAGAGCACGCCCTTGCCTTTGCCGGCGAAATCGCGCCCGGCCTCTTCCTTCCATTGATGGATCATCACGCCATCCACCAGCATGGCGATGGTGCGCGCGGCCTTGTCCACGCGTATCGCGACGCGCCCAGTGGTGCGCGGATGTTGCAGGCCGCTGTTGACGTTGGCGCCGATGCGCACGTTGCCCATCGTGGGCGAGATGCGGTAGAGGTACACGTTGTTCTGGTCAAAGCGCAGACTGTAGCTGTTGCCGGAGTACTGGTCAAACTTGTCGGTGTAAAAATTGAAGCTGAGGCTGAAGTACCCCTGCCACGCCAGATCGAACTCGAAGCTGCATTTGTCGGGCAGATCAAAGTCGCGCGCGATCATCGCGCCGCTGCTGCGCGACTGGAACGAGTTGTTGGCGAAACGCCACTGCGCCGCGCCGGGCACCTCGGCAATTTTTCCTGCGATCTGGATGGCCACATCGCCCGGAGGCATGCCGCCAACCATCCCCGCGCCACCGGGAAGTCCACCGCCGGCTAGTCCCGCCGCGAGGCCGTTGCCGTCAATCTGATTGTTGGCACCCGAAAGCCAGCCAGCCGCGCTGTCCGGGCCTTCGTAAAGAACACGCGAACCCACACTGCCCGGCGTCAGCGAACGCAGTGCGGCGAAGGGAATCGTCAGCCGCCCGGCATACCAAGTGTCCAGCACCAGTGCCGCGGGCTGGCCTTCCTTCTCGGGGCGCAACTCCACCAGATCCCCCATCAACTCGTCGCCATTGGCCAGATACACCGCGCAGGTGTGGCGCTTGGCCGTGGGCGGCAGCGGCAGGTTTTTGAGCGTCAACCGCGCCAGACTCTGCGCGTCCAGCACCATCGGCGTTTTGACTGAGGGATGCTGCCAGTGCAGTCCCTCGCCGGGTATGTAGGAAATCAATCTGCCGTTGAACTGGTCGCCCTGCAGCAGGTGCAAGCGGTCGCTGGACTGCGGGCCAGCCGCATTGGCCGATGCCTGCTGCGGCAGCGCACGCCGGATGGCGCGCGTGGGATGGAGATGGCGGCTGGTCTGCAGATCCAATTGCAGCGGTGCCCGCGCGGGCGCGCCATCGGGGGCCAGTTTTTCAACCCTCTCGAGGACGGGCGGCGGGAGTGGCGGCAGTGGTTCGGCAAAGGGCACCCTCTGCCGGGGGAGCGCGGGGCGCACTTCCAGCTTCAACTCCTGCGCGCCGGGTGTTGAACACAGACCCAACGCCAGCAGTGCGGCTAGAGGCAGGGTGCGCTCAGCGTTCATAGATCGGCAGGTAGCGGTAATTGAGCGCCACCGAAAGCAGCGATGCGGCCGTCGCGAAGGTCGCCCCGAAGTTGCCATCCCAACTGCCGTCCTCCTTCTGCGTCTCCTTCAACGTGGCAATGTTGTTCTTGTTCCACGTGCGCCACGCCGCAGCGTCCGAGCCGTGGAAGTACGCCTGTGACGCGTAGTAAAGGTAGTAGTGGTAATAGTGCGATTCGCTGCCGTCGTTCTGGTGGTTGTAGAGATACTGCATGGCCTGCTTGTAGGAGTTGTCGTCTTTGCGTTTGGCCAGCGCGAAGGCCAGTCCACCAATGGCGGTGCGTGGGGCGTTGGGGCCGCCGGGGCTGGTGTAGCCGATGCCGCCGTCGGAGGATTGGCAGGATTTGAAAAAGCCCAGGCCTTCGTTGATGGCTTTCTGCGGGACGGCAATGCCCGCGTTGGCCGCCGCCAAGAGCGCGACAAAACAAGCGCCGCTGACGGTGCTGTCCGAATCGTTGCTCTCTGGCGAATAACGCCAGCCACCTTGATAATTGGCAGCCTTGGCCACCGCCTGCGAACGCAGGATGCACTGCACGGCGTTGGTCAACGATTTGCCCAGCTCATTGTCGGGCTTGGCCGGCGTGGGATAAAGCACTGTGCCGTATGCCTCGGCCAACGCCAGCGTGGCAAAGCCGTGATTGTACATCGAGGAACCGATGTAACCAGTAGCCTTGTTCTGCTGATTGATGACGAACTGCAGACCTTTGTTGATCTGCTTGCTGTACAAACCGAAGTTGGGGTCGTCGCCATGCGCGAGCATGGCCACCACGGCCAAGCCCACCACACCCGGCTGCGTGCCGTAATGGTCGCGCCCCGCAGTGCCGAAGGAGCCGTCCGCCTGCTGGTTATCCTTGAGCCACTTGAGGCCCTTCACATAGAGCTGCTCAATCTCGCGGACATCCACGCCGGAGCCTTCGAAAAGCTCCTGCGCAGACACGTGCGCGGGTTGGGCGAGCAAGAGACCGGCGATACCGGCCACAAGGAGTTGGCGCAAGCGGGTGATCATTTGTTGTTTCCGGAACGGACGCCGCGCAGATAAGCCTGCAGGGCGTCGCGGTATTCATCGGGCATCGCCCGGTTGGCGCCTGCGGCCTGACGGCTGGCGCGGGAGATGTCGTTCTGATTGTACGCCGAGCCGGTGATGGTGTCGGTACGCTTGGTGTCGCCGCCGGCACTGCTCATGCCCGGGCTTTGACCCTGACCACTGCCGGGGCTGGGCTGGCCTTGACCTTGGCCGCTGCCGGGCATGGCGCCCTGCATCTGGCCGGGCATCAAGCCCTGCGCCTGCAACATCTTCATCATCTCCATCAGCAGCCGCAACTGGCGCTCGTCCATCTCGCTAGGCTCGCCTTTGCCCTGACCGCCGCCTTGCTGCAACATGTCCTGCACTTCGCGCTCCAGCTTGAGGATCGCGTCAGACTGCGCCTCCTCCGTGTACGGCCCGGTGGCCGGCAACGTGGGTTTCTGGTTGGCCTTCTTCATGTCCTGATGCTGCGCAAAACTGCCGGCGGCTTTGTCGGCCTCCTTGGCGGCATCGGCCAGCGCCTGCTTGGCTTCGTTGAGGAAATCCTTGGGATCCACCTTCGCTTCACCGGCCTGTTTCTCGACCTCGGCAATCTTATCCTTCGCCATCGCACGAGCGAGCAGCGCCAGTTGCACGGCGCGGGCGTGGAGCTTGGCCTCCTGGGTCAACTTGGGATCGGCCTCATTGCGTGCCTCCTGCGCGAGCTTGCGCAGATCAACTCCCAATCCAGCGGCCTGTTCCTCCAGCTTTTGCGCCGGCTTCTTTTCCTCGGGCTTCACGGCCTTCTCGACAGCGTTGTTGGCGCGTTCAGAGATCTCGTCCAACGCCTTGAGCGCGCGCTCCAGTTCCGCTGCAGCAGCGTCGAGCTGTTGACGGCCCAACTCACCCAGCTCGGCACGATCCAACCGACCGCGAGCCTCGCTCATGTCTTTCTGCGCGGGGATGATGAACTTGCCGTTGCCGCGCAGCTCACGTTCGCGTTCCAGATCGCGCTCGATCTCGAATTGCCGGAACGCCAGTGAAGCGGCGATCTCATCGAAATCCTCGGCCTTCATGGTCGCCTTCTTGCGATCCAACTCCTGCGTCGCCGTGCGCAGATCCATCTCGGCTTGGCGCAGGCGCAAGAGTTCGATGATGCGTTCCAGCGCGTCCTCGTTGGAACCGCCGCCGCCACCACCACCGCCGCCGCCACCACCGCCAGCTTCTTTCGCAGCCTCCAAGAGGTCAGCCCATTTGTTGAACTGATCCTTCATCAGATTGGCGCCGCGGATGGCCTTCATCGCGATGTTCTGTTTGATGAGAGCCGCGTTGTCGCGCAGGGCTTCGGCCGCCTTCTTCTCTTCCATCTCGCGGGCGACCTGGCCGAACTTCTGTTCCTTGCGGCCGGTCTCCTCGAAGAACCGGTTGATCTCGCCCTGCAGCTCATCGGCGTCCTTGCTATTGTGGGTTTGATCGGCGCTGAAATCGCGCAGCATGTCCTGCAACTTCTTCGCCAACTGCTCGGTCGTGGCGCCGGCCAGTTCCGCGAATTTGCCCTTCAAGCCTTCCTCAATCTTCTGCTCGGAATCAGCGACCTTGCGCATGCGGGCAATGATGGTGTTGAGGAACATCGCCTCGATGGTCTCGGCCGATTTCTCCTGCATCTTCTTCAACTGATCCAGCGCAGCCTGCTCGTTCTTCAATGCCTCATCCAACTTCTCCTGACGACTTGGCTGTCCCGGTTGGCCTGGCTGTCCCGGTTGGCCCGGCTGTCCTTTTTGACCTTTTTGCCCCTGCTGCCCCTTTTGACCTTGGTCGCCCTTTTGACCTTGATCGCCCTTTTGACCTTGGTCGCCCTTTTGACCTTGGTCGCCCTTTTGACCTTGATCGCCCTTTTGACCTTGATCGCCCTTTTGACCTTGATCGCCCTTCTGACCTTGATCGCCCTTCTGACCTTGATCGCCCTTTTGGGCTTGGCTGGCTTGGCTCAGATTTTCAGCAGCCTTGCTCATCGGGTTTTGGGCGATGCCTTCAAGCTGCTGCTTTGCTTCGGCCATCTTGGCCTTGGTGTCCGGGCTGATGTCGGGGTTGCCAAAGGCACCCTCGGCCAACTCGCCGATCTCACGCGCGAGGTTCTTCAAATCCTGCGCGAGGTTGCGTTGCTCCTGCGATTGGTTGCGCAGTTCCTGGCTCGCCTCGCTGCCTTCCTTCTGCGCGCTGGGCTTGCCCTGCAAATCGCGGCCCTCGGTGAGCAGGCGTTCCTGACGGCGCACCATGTTGTCCAGTTCCGCCATCTTTTCTTTGAAGATGTCCTGAATGATCTTGGCGTGTTCCGCAGCGGTGACGATGCGGACGTGGAACGGGCGCGAGATGAACTGCCGGCCGTCCTTATGGAAATGATAGTCGCGCGCCAGAATGGTCAGCGTGACATCGGTGCCCTCGGTCAACCCCAGCAGACGACCGGAGAAGATGAACTCGCCGTCCAACCGCGTGGCTTTCGGATTGCCATTCTGGATGATCATTTCATCGCGCTTGATGACTTCCTCGGAGCCGATCTTGCGGGCTTCCCAACGCAGGCGCATCTCGTACAGACCCAGATCATCCGATGAGAAAATGCGGATGGGGAACGTGCGGTTGATGAGCACCGCCTCGGTGTTCTCCATGCCCGGCCAATCGGTCCAGTCAGCGAACGGCCGCTCGTCGGGGCGCATCTCAAAGCCGCCGCTCCACGTGTCCTTCGGGTTGGCGTCCATCTCGAAGATATCCTTCCACGACGCCACGGTGAGGCTGGTGGCCGCCGCGCCGTCCAGCGGCAACGGCACGGTGCTGAACTGCTGCGAATAGCGCGAGGCGCCCTGCAGCAACATGTGGTGATACTGCTCCACGGCCAACTCGGGCACGGAGAGCTTGATCTGTTTGGGGCTGACCTTGGCCAGCGCTTCGGCGGTGAGATACGCCTTGGGCACTTTCAATTTCTGCGCCCACTTGTCGAACTCGCCAATGCCCTCCGCACCGGTCTTTGTGGCTGTGGCCAATTCCTCGGCGGCCTTGGTCAACGTGGCTTGATCAGCCTGCGCCAAAATCATGCGCGACAGATTTTCCGGCGTGACCAGTTCTGCGGGCAAGCCGAGCCGACGGCTCAGTTCGCTGTGATGATCGGCCGTGGCACCGGCCTGCAGTTGCGTGTGGTACGGGGCCACGGAGAGCGTGTCGATTGCCTCGCGCAGACGCGCCACTTCCGCCTCGGTCAAATCCACCGAGACGACATATTCGGCGGCGAGCAGTTCGCGGAAATTGTCGGAGCGCACCTCAAAAGACACCTTGCTGCCGAAGGGGAAATGCGTGGAGGCATCGGCCGAGACGACCTCGGAGGGACGCTGCAGGTAGTCCGGATAAAACACCCGCGCCACCTTGTCGGCGCGCAGCGTGGGCCGCGGCACAGGCTGGATGAAGACGCGCTTCTTGATGTCCACCAGGTTCAGGGCCAACTCGCCGGGCTTGGTGCGGCCTTTGAGTTGCAGATTGAAATCGCCGGTGAGCCGGTCGCCCTCGCCGAGCTTGATATTCTCCAAGTCCACCGTTTTGGACTCCCCATCCGACTCCACCACGGTGGCCTTCAAGGGATTGGGCAGGATGCGATTGGCCGCTTGGGCCAGATCGGTCGAGGCTCCGACATTATTCTGCAAATAATTCTCCGCACCTTGCGCTGCGCTCACCACGCGATCGCGCCACAGTCCAAAGCGGCCCACGAAGGGATCGGCATTGAAGCGCGCGTGCACCTGACTTTGCTCCCCGGCGGGCACCACGAAGATGTTGTCGATGCGGCCGCCCTTGACCGCGCTTTGGGAAACCTCGATGTACTTCACGCGCCCAGCACCGTCGCGCACTTGATAGATCGCCGGGCCGCCCTGCCCTTTGATGCCCAACTCGTGCACCGCCAGCACCCGGTTGCGGTCAATCACACTGCCCACGTTGACATCCTCTTCGCCGACGGCAGCGAGCGTGAGGCGTTCGGTCTGCCCAACGGGATTGGCAAGGCGCTTGACCTTGTTCTTAAAAATCGCAGGCACCCAATACGCCGGCAGCATCGCCATACTGGCAATGAACAAGGCCAGCACGAAATAGATGCGCGGCTTGCGCGTGGCCACCACGGAGCGGAAGTCGTACTTGCCCGCTTCTTTTGACACCTGATTGATGGCCGCACGGCGCAACCCTTCGGAGGCGTAGGCCGGCGCGGTGTGCGGGTCGGCCAACTCCACGATGCCCAGCAGGCGGTCGCCCAGTTTGCGATGGCCGCCCTGCACCAGTTTGGAGAGGTCGCGCGTGTCGCGTTTGTTGAACACCCACAACCGCAGCCATTGCCAGCCGCAATAACCGGCGGCGCCCACCGCCAGCGCAAAGAGCGCCAAGCGGGTTGCCGACGAAGTCTCGCCGGCGAGATCCGTCATGAAAAAGATGCTGAACGCCAAAAAGGCACCCAACATGGTGCCACAGATTGCGATGGTGGAATCCACCCACCATAATTTCCGTTCCAGCTTCTCAAACTGCCTCTGCAAGTCCGCGGGCAGTTCCATTCTTTCACGGCCGTTGTCGTTCATAGCACCTTTCTCCGTTTTTTTGCCTCCCGATTAGACGCTAAATCAGTCCCAGCACCTTACGCATTGTCCAATAAACTGCAAGGAGGAACAAAATCAGTCCGCCCCACCACATTTGGGCCCAAAGCTTGTATTCCTCGATCTCCGGCTTGTAGCGGATTTTCTCGGTAATCTGCTCAATCATGGGGGTGAGATTGGCCAGCGAATGCGCGCCGCCACGGGTGTCGCGAGCCAACTGCGCGAGCATGGCCGCGTTGATGGGGCGGCCGACAACCTCAATCACCGTCTGCTCGGCGGTGACGGATTTCTTGACCTCGCGCTTGGCCTTGCTGGTGTAGGCGCGCACGGAATACGGGCCAGCCTCATCCAGCAGGATCTTGGCGCGATAATTGCCCATGCCACCGGGCACCGGCTCGAAGGTCAACCGCTTCTCGCCGCCACCGGGCAACTGCACTTCTGCCTGCACGATTTCATCAGCAGCAACGCCAGCCCAGTCGGTGAGAATGCCCTCGATATTGAGCGTGTCGCCCAGCTTGGGACGTTCGGGCGAGAAGACCAAGTGCATCCCCTGCCCGCCGGCTTGTTTGCGTTTGTGCGCCATCCACCGCACCACCTGCCCCCAGAAACGGTAGTGGTACTTGTCCTCCACACCGCGACGCCAGCGCCACGCGCTGTCGGTGCCCATGAAAAGCACCTGCCCGTTGCCGGCGGCTTGGGTGACGAGCAGCGGCAGATAGCCGTATTGATTGCGGCGCGTGGAATGGATGGCGAGGATTTGCGAGCCGGGCACATCGCGCAGCACGCCGGCGTGCCAGAAAAATCCGGGCAAGATGGTCTTCCACAATTCTTCGTTCTCAAACTCGTCGCGTCCCAAAAGTAGCAGCGGATTGCCGCGTCCTTCGGGCAACAGGCTGAAGCGCGATTCGTTGACCGTCCAATCGCCGCGCGGCGCCTTCAAGTCGAACGCCACCGGCAACAGATCGGCCAGCGGATGCGGGATGTGCAGTTGCGTGCCCGGTTTGAGGTTGTCCAAGTCCACGCCAAAATTCGCGTAGCTGAGCGTGCGCGGCGCCACTCCGTGCATCGCGGCGATGCTGTTGGGGGTGTCGGCGGGTTGCACGTCGTGCGTCTTCCATCTGTAAAAAGTGATCTGATTGCCCAACTGGCCGGGCATGAACACCAGCCCGCTGGAATGATGCTCGACCAGATTTTTGATCTGCCGCGCCTGCTCGTCGCTGATGCCGCCGGCGCCCAAGCCCACGTCGCCCAGAAAAATCAAATCGTAATCGGGCAACGCCACCGGACCGGGGATGATCTTCTGATCGGCCGTGCGGCTGAGCGGCGGGAAGCCGTTGAGATAATTGTTGCCGTCGCCGCGTTGCAATCCCGGATGCAGCAGCAGCACGCGCGGCGCCACATCGGGATCGCGTGTGAGGGCGTTGCGTAGGAAGCGATATTCCCAGCGCGGCGAACTCTCGATGATCAGCACGTTGTTTGTGTTGCGCTGGATGTTGATGGCGAAAGTCTGGACGTTGTTGGTCTTGAAAAGTTCCTCGGGCGACACGGGCAGATCCACCTTCATGCGGTGCGGCCCGCTGCGGATGGGTTCCCAGATGAACGTGCCGGTGGACTGACCGCGCGCCGGCACGATGACGCGTTTGGAATCAATGGCCTCGTTGTTCTCCCCGCGCAGAATGATGTTGGTGGACACCTCGCGCGTGAGATGGTTGCGCACGCGGAACGGCACGGCGATACGATCGTCCACCACGCCGAAGGAAGGAATGTCTTCGAGCACCAACTCCACATCGGGCAGATACGACGTGCGGCCCAAATCAGTAACGACGTGCGCGGTGGCGTTGCGCTCGCGCAGAAAACGCGCACCCTCTTCGGTGGGCGACTTGCCGATGTTCCAATCGCCGTCGCTCAAGAGCAGCAGCGCGCGCAGGTTGTCATGCTTCTCCGCCTCGGTGAGAATGGCGCGGTTGATGTCCGTGCCCACCAGCCGCACGGTGGAGCCGTTGCCTTCGGGTTTGCCAAAGGGCTGCACGTACACGCGCGCCTCCACTTTGCGTTTGCGCAATTCATCCTGCAACACCTCGCCCAGTCCCGCCAGTTTGAGATCCATCGGCGTGACCGCCCCGCTGCGACGCACCGCAAGTTTCAACGTCTGTCCGGCCGTGCGGCCTTCCAATAATTTGGCCAGCCCACTTTGCGTGGAGTTGCCGTCCACTTGCGTGATGACATCGCCCGGCTGCAATCCCGCCGTGTGCGCGGGCGAAGGTTGGAACACCTGCAGCACGCGCTCGCCCAGCGGATCGGCTTCCGTCAACGCGCCGATCAAGCCCAGCCGCGCGTCGAGCAATTGCTGGCGCGAAAGCGGCACGTGACCGCGGCCCAAGTCCACGTCCTCCGTCGTCATGCTGCCGGAGGCATCGGCCAGCACGAGGATGTCCACCTGCGGATCTTCTTTGCGCGGTTTCTCCCGATGAAACTCCGGCTTGCACAACGTGAAAAGGATGAGCGCCATCGTCACGAAGCGCAGGGTTTCCAGAAACGCCACGCCCGCGCCGCGCCGCCGGTACCAGTTGAGGAAGCACAGCACGCCCGTCGTCGCCAGCACGAGCAGCACGAACACCAGGACTAATGTGGGGACGTCGGTCGTCAGCATGACATCAAGTGCTGGTAGCGGGTTGCACTGGCGCACGGCCCGCGACCGTCTCGTCGGAGGTGCGCGGCAGGATGAGGATGGCTTCGCCCAACAAAAATGCCGCCATGAAAACGAGGAGCCAACGCCAGACTTCCTTCGGCCCGGCGGCGGCCTTGCCGGCGGTGTCGGAGGAATTTTCCCAGTGCACATGCAGGGGCACTCCGGCGAAGAGACTTTTCAAGAGATGCTCCTGGTCGGGGCCAAAATACCGGGCGTCATCCTCCGTCGGCGGGCGGTTGAGCGCCAGCACCTGGCCGTCGGCTGATTCATAGATGCCTGCGTCGCGGCGATAATCAGGCGCGTCGCCCTCGCCGACTTTGGCGTTCCACGTCACCACGGCCGACTCTCCTTCAGGCTTAAACACCCCCACCACGCGGCTGTGCGCCACCGAATAACTGCCTGCGCCCAGTGCCTCGCCGGTTTGCAGCAGGCGCTGCACCAAGATGAGGAACACCCATTCTTCCTGCAGGCTCGACCACGCTTCGTCCGGGCGCGTCGCCAGAAAATACGCCTGCCCGCGCCCGACCAGTTGCCGCGCCAAGAGCGAGGCTCCATCTTCATAGTGCGCCAGCAGATGGTAACCGCCAGTGGCCGACTCCAATTCCGTCGCCCATTGTTTGATGAGCGGCACCAAGCGCAACATGGCCTGTGTGGCGGCGGTCTCGTCCAACGGATCCACGTTGGCCAGCGACTCGATCAGTTCGGTCTTCAACGCCACTGCGCGGTCGGCCGTCCATCGCACGGTGCCCAGTTTTTCTGCATGCGTGGCGGCGGCGTTCAGCGCCTGTTGCAGTTCGCGCAGCATGTTGCCCACGCCCGCGGACGTGTTGCCTTTGGAAAGTGCATCGGCCACCTGCTGCGCCAGTTGGATCTGTTCCACCGCCAGCTTGGCGTGATCTACCAATCCGGCGCGGCGAATCGTGACAAGATCGGTCACCGGCAGCGGCTTCTCATTCTGCGCATTGGACAGCGGCCCTTCGCGATCTTTCCAACCGCCGACCAGAAACCCGCCCTGCTTCTCAGGTTTACCGGTCTTGTTATTATCAACACCGGGCAATGCCTGACGCCAGTTGGCCAGCGGCTGGCCGGCGAGATTGGTGGCCGCTTGCGCGCTGCCCCATGACACGCCGACAAAGGCACGATCGCCGGACACGGTGGCGTTGGCCTCCGGCACAAACATGGTGACGCCGCCCTGCGCCAGATATTGCTGCAAGCGCACGGCCAAGTCGCCCGTGGGCAACGCGCCGTGCCACAGCACGCTGGCGTAGTCGGTGAATTTCACCTCAGCCAATGCTTCGGGCGTGACCACCTTGGCGATGTTGTTGTCGAAAGGATCAGCGGCCAGCCGCAGGTAACCGGCAGAAAAGTGCTGCGGGCCGACAATGAGCGCGCGCGCCTTTTCCAATCCCGGGCCGTACACGAAGTAGCTGCGATTGTCGCGGGGGTTGTCATCGGTGGCGTAGCGTTCGCTCCCGGCGAGGTCGCTGCCAATCTGCACATAACCCCAGCCGGTGGCCGGTGCGTTGGCCAGCGGCAGAAAGACGTTTTGCACCAGCTCCGCTTCCTGTCCCTGCCGGCGCGTGGTGGCAGCGGAGAGATTGAACTGGCGATGATTGGCGTCCACCTCGTTCTCCGGTACGTCCTTGCCGTTGAGATGAAACTTGAGCGGCATGGGCCGCGAGGCATCAGCAGGCCCGGTGAATTTAAGCACCAGCTCCAGCCGGTTCTCCGTGCGCACTTCGCGCTGCCGGGCCTCCTGCACGCGCACGGAAAAGTTATTGCTCACCGATTGCGTCTTGGCCAGCACCTGCACACGCGCCTTGAACGGCACATCTTTGCCGCCCAATCCGCTGGCCACGGCGGCCCAGCGTCCGGCGGCGTCGGGATGCCAGTTGCTCTGCTGCATGTCGGAGGCCAGCCAGATTTCGCAGTTGCCGGACTTGTTTTTCTTGAGCCAATCTGCGGCGGTCTCCAACAGGCGCGGCACATCGGTGGGCACGTCGGTGGCGTTGATCTCAAACTGCGCGCCCAGTCCGCCGCTCTGTTCCATCTGCAAGCGATCCACGCGCTGCGGCGTGCCGACGACCGGATCCAAATACCACAGCTCAATGCCGGGAAAACTCTTGGCGGTGTCTTCCAGCAATTTCACGGCAGCCTCGCGTTTGCTGGCGCGGCCGGTGTCTTTGGATTCCATCGTGACGGAACGGTCCATCACAAAGAGCACCGTCTCGGGTTTGCTCGACATCATGCCGCCAAGCCAACTGCCCGCCAGCGGCCGGCTGATGGCCATGATGAGCGCCAGCACCGCGAGCATGCGCATGAAGAGGATGAGGAATTGCCGCAGCTTGGCGTACTTGGTGGATTTGCGCGAGGCCACGCGCAGGAACATCATCGCCGCCCACGGCATTTTCTTGTGCCGAAGCCGGTTGAACAGATGGATGAGCACCGGCAAGAGCACCAGCGGCCAGCCCAATTTCAGGACGTTCCAATTGATGAACTGGTCGAACATCGCCGGTCAATCCTTCGAGTAGCGCTCGCGTTCCACGAGGAAATCGGCCACCACCTTCTCGTACGGGGTGTCGGTGGTCACGCGGCGGTAGTCGGCTTGGAATTTGTTGCAACCCTCGTGCAGCTTCACCAGATATTCGTTCACCGAAGCGATGTACTCGCGCCGGATCACGTCAGGCTCGGCCAACAGCACTGAGTCCGTCTCCATATCTACAAAGCGCATGGGCCGGTCGAACTGGAAATCCAACTCCTGCGGATCGAGTAGATGGAACACGGCGAAGTCGTGCTTGCGAAAGTTCAGATGCTGGAAGCAGTTGATCAACTCGTCCACGTCGCAGAAGAAATCGGAGATGATGATCATCAACGCGCGCTGGCGGATGCGCTCGGCCAGCGAGTGCAGTTCTTCCACCAAGCGCGTCTCGCCGCGCGGCGCCACATTGGCCAAGGTGTCAAACACGTAGCGCAGATGGGCGGGGTTGCGGCGCGGGGGGATGTCATGCACGCGCTTGTCGGCGAAGCATTGCAGGCCCACGGCGTCGCCTTGATGGCTGGTCATGTACGCCAACGTGGCGGCGATGCGGCGCGCGTAATCAAACTTGCGCTGGCCTTTGTCGCCGAAACCCATGGAGGCGCTGCAGTCCATCACGATGTAACAGCGCAGATTGGTGTCGGCCTCGAATTCGCGGATGTAGTAGCGGTCGGTGCGGGCCAGCACACGCCAGTCCAAGCGGCGCAGATCATCGCCCGGCGCGTACTTGCGGTACTCGGCGAACTCCACGCTGGAGCCGCGGTGCGGGCTTTTGTGATGACCCGACATGGTGCCGATCATCGGTGTGCGCGCATGCAGAAACCGCCGCATCAACCGACCCAGCACCTCGCCATCGAGGAATTCGCTATACGCGCCCTCAGCCACGTACGCCGACCTCTCGCTGGGCTTCCAGCAATTTTTCGATCACGAACGGGCTGTCCACGCCTTCGGACTGCGCTTGGAAGTTGGTGAGGATACGATGCGTGAGCACCGCCTTGGCCACGGCTTCCACGTCTTCCATCCGCGCCAGATAACTACCGTGCAGCACCGCGCGGGCTTTGGCACCGCGCACCAAATATTGCACTGCGCGAGGACCCGCGCCCCACGTGACCCATTTGCGAACCCATTCGAAAGCGCCGTCGTATTTGGGGCGGGACATGCGCACCAGATCCACGATGGTGTCGTACACGTGATCGGGCACGGGCACGCGCTCCACCAGTTCCTGATATTTAATCAGCGTCGGCCCATCAATGACCTTCTTCAAGTCGCCGTGATGCTGGCCGGTGGTCTCGCGCGCGATGCGGCGCTCTTCCTCGGCGGTGGGATAATCCACGTTGATGAGGAACATGAAACGGTCCAACTGCGCTTCCGGCAGCGGATAGGTGCCTTCCTGTTCGATGGGGTTCTGCGTGGCCAACACAAAGAACGGCTCGGGCAACTGCCAGTGTTTGCCACCCACCGTCACGCGATGTTCCTGCATGGCCTCCAGGAGCGCGCTCTGCGTCTTGGGCGGCGTGCGGTTGATTTCGTCAGCCAAAATGATGTTGCCGAAGATCGGGCCTTTAACGAACTCGAACTGGCGTCGGCCGGGCTGATTGGTCTCCTGCAAAATCTCGGTGCCGGTGATGTCGCTGGGCATCAAGTCCGGGGTGAACTGGATGCGGCTAAATTCCAGGCTCATCACTTTGGCCAGTGAATTCACCATCATCGTCTTGGCCAGACCGGGCACGCCCATCAACAGGCCGTGACCGCGGCTGAGGATGCAGAGCATCATCTTCTCGATGACCTCCTCCTGCCCGATGATCACGCGCGCCATCTCTTTGCGGATGACGTCGTACTGCGCGCGCAACGCGTCAATCTCTTGCACGTCCTGATCTGAAACAGTGTGGCCCCCGTTGCTGCCGCCATTGGAACCCGCTGCATCCGGAGAAAAATGTATGCGCATAGTTAGTGGAATATCGAACGACCGTATAATCGACGGCAGAGAGTGGCAAAATGCTTCCGGCGAGGCAACAGGATTTCCGAAATAGTAAATCACAGCCATTCACACTGCGCCGCTCACACAACAAACACGCGCGAGTTGGGCGCGGTGCGTGTGCTGATAATTTGGACTAGCCACCGCACACATGAATGCTAGGCTGCCTGGCATCACATGTAACGCGGCAATCGAAACGGATTCCGGACTCCCAACTGATTGGGAGCATGGCTTTGGCCAACACCGTCCAACACCGCATTATTTATGGAGCCTGTCATGAAATCACTGTTCACATCCCTCATCCCCATCCTTGTCGCGGCTTTTGCCCTGCAACCCGTCCGCGCCGCTGAGCCTGCGCCGGCGGCACCCGCTGCCCTCACGCCCGAGGCGCAGTGGAAGCAGGTTGATGAAGCCATCAACAATGGCCTGCCCAAAACGGCCATCGAACGCCTCGAACCCATCATCACCCGCGCGCTCAAAGACAAGCGCCACGCCGAAGCCATCAAGGCCATCGGCAAGAAGATTGCGTTGGAGGGCAACATCCAAGGCAACAAGCCCGAGGAGAAGATCACGCGCCTGCAGGCGGAAATCGCCAAGGCGCCCAAAGAGATGGTGCCGGTGATGGACACCATCCTCGCCAACTGGTACTGGCATTATTTCCAGCAGAACCGCTGGCGCTTCATGCAGCGCACGCAAGGTGGCGAGGCCGCCGGCAAGGACATCACCACGTGGGATTTGGCCCGCATCTTCACGGAGATTGACGCGCAGTTCACCAAGGCCCTCTCCGCTGCCGATGTCCTCAAGAAGATTCCCGTGGGTGAATATGATGACCTGATCCTCAAGGCCACGGCGCCGGACAGCTATCGCCCCACGATGTACGATTTTCTGGCGCACAACGCGCTGGCCTTCTACATGTCGCCCGAGCAAGCCGGCGCGAAGGTGCAGGACGCGTTTGAGCTGACGGCGGCCGGCCCCATCTTGGATGACACCGCTGCGTTCACCGCTTGGAAGCCCACCACCACCGACACCACCTCGCGCACGTTGAAGGCGGTGCAGCTTTATCAAGACTTGCTCAAGTTCCACAAGAACGACGCCAAGGGTGATGCGTTGGCGGACGCGGACCTGTGGCGTTTGGACATGGGCCAGAACCTGGCCGTCGGCGAAGATAAGAACACGCGCTACAAAGCGGCGCTCAAACGTTTCGTGGATCGTTGGGCGGATCATGCCATCTCCGCCCGCGCGCTCTATGAGTGGGCGCAGGTGTTGCATGGCGAAGGCGACTTCGTGGAGGCGCACAAGCTGGCCAAGCGCGGCGCGGAGGTTTTCCCCGACAGCCAAGGCGGTGCCCATTGCTTCAATCTCAAGCAGCAGATCGAGCAGAAAAGCTCGCAGGTGAGCGTCGAGCGCGTGTGGAACGACCCGCAGCCGCAGGTGATCACGCGCTACCGCAATCTGGACCAGATCCATTTCCGCATCGTGGCCGAAAGCTACGACGACCTGATCAAGCGCCATCACTGGCAGCCCGAGGCGCTCACCGATGCCGAGCGCAAGGCGCTGTTGGGCAAAGAAATCATCAAGGAATGGTCCGTGAAACTCACGCCCACCGATGATTTCCAGGAGCGCTTGCAGAAGATTGAAGTGCCGAAGGGCATGAAGCCCGGCTTCTATTTCCTCATCGCCAGCCACGACAAGAATTTTGGCGCGGGCAACAACATGGTGTACTTTACCGATTTCTGGGTCAGCGACCTGTCCTTCGTGATCCGCACCCATCAAGGCGACGGCCAAGTGGAGGGCTTCCTCCTCAACGCCATCACGGGCGAGCCGATCCCCAACGCCGAGATTCGCGCGTGGCATCGGGTGGGCCAGAACCGCGTGGAAGTCGCTGCGCAGAAGACTGACGCCAACGGCCTCTTCAAGTTCGCCGCCAACAACTCGGGCTATCTGCTTTTGGCCAGCGCCAATGGCCAGCGCCTTTCCACGTCGCGCGAGCATTACAACGGCCTGCATGGCTTCCAGCAGAACGGCTATCAGCACAGCATCTTCTTCACGGACCGCTCGCTCTATCGGCCGGGCCAGACCATCGAGTACAAGGGCATCTGCATCAATGTGGATCAGAACAACGACAACTACGTGACGGTGCCCAACGCCTTCCTCACCGTGGTGTTCAACGATCCCAACGGCAAGGAAGTCTCCCGGCAGAATCACAAGGCCAATGAGTACGGCAGCTTCAGCGGCAAGTTCACTGCGCCCCGCGACCGCGTGATGGGCCGCATGAGCATGCACGTCATCAACGGCCCCAACGGCTCGACCGCCGTGAACGTGGAAGAATACAAGCGCCCGAAATTCCAGGTGACAATGGACGCGCCCAAAGACGCCGCCAAGCTCTTGGCCGCCGTCAAGCTGCAGGGCAAGGCCACCGGCTACACCGGCGCGGCCATCAACGATGCGCAGGTGAAATGGCGCGTGGTGCGGCAGGTGCGTTATCCGATGTGGTGGGGTTGGTACTATTGGTGGCGTCCGGCCGCGCCCAACAACAGCCAGGAAATCGCGCACGGCACCGCCGTCACCAAGGCCGATGGCACCTTCGATGTGGAGTTCACGGCCAAGCCTGACTTGACCGTCTCGGAGAAAGACGAGCCGACCTTCCATTACCAGATCTTCGCGGATGTCACCGACACCACCGGCGAGACCCGTTCCAGCGATCGCAGCATCAACGTCGGCTACACGGCCCTCGCCGCCGCGTTGGCCGCGGGCGATTGGCAGTCCAGCGACAAGGCAGTCGTGGTGGACATCTCCACGACTTCACTGGATGGCATTGGCCAGACCGCCGAAGGATCGCTCAAGATCTATCGCCTCAAAGAACCGGCCAAGGTGGAACGCGCCTCCCTCGGGGATCGCCATCACTATCCGATGCCGATGGGCAAAAACGCCGCCAACTTCAAGCCCGAGCCGGACGCTTCGCAGCCCAATTCGTGGGAGCTAGGCCCGGTCGCCGCCACGCACGGTTTCACCACCGACAAAGACGGCAAGGCCAGCTTCTCGGCCAAGCTGCCCGTGGGCGTTTACCGCGCCATGCTGGAGACGCAGGATCGTTTTGGCAAAAAAGTCACGGCACAGTTGCCCGTGCAGGTCATCGATCCCAAGGCCGCCAAGCTGGCCATCAAGATTCCCAACCTTGTCGCCGCGCCCAAATGGAGCGTCGAGCCGGGTGAAGAATTCATGGCGCTTTGGGGCAGCGGCTACGGCACCGCCCGCGCCTTCGTCGAGGTGGAACACCGCCACAAGATTCTGCAGAGCTACTGGACCGAGCAAGGTCTCACACAGTTCTCCATCAAGCAGGCGGTGAACGAGGCCATGCGCGGCGGGTTCACGCTGCACATCACGATGGTGCGCGAAAACCGCGCCTACCTCAGCAGCCACCACGTCAATGTGCCGTGGACCAACAAGAACCTCTCCGTGAAGTGGGAGCGCTTCGTCAACAAACTCGAGCCAAGCCAGAAGGAGACGTGGACGGCTGTCATCACCGGCCCTGATGCCAAGAAGGCCGTGGCCGAAATGGTGGCCACGTTGTACGACGAATCGCTCGACCAATTCCTGCCGCACCGCTGGCAGTCGGCCTTCAACGTGTTCCGGCAAGACTACGCCCGTTTGGGCCAGAGCTTCGAGAACATGAACAAGGGCCTGCAATATCTGCAAGGCCAGTGGCCGCAGCAGAACAAGGGATCCAACTTCCACTACCGGAGCTTCCCGCACGAGATCGCCGCCAACCTGTGGGGCTACGAATACTTCGGCCACAACCGCAAGGCTGGTTTTGGTGGTGGAATGGGTGGCCCCGGTGGTCCGCCCATGGCGATGCGCGCCATGGCAGCCGCTGCGCCCGAGGGCATGGCGGAAAGGCAGCAGAATGCGATGCAGGCGGATGGTGTCCGGGAACAATCGGCCGCCAAATCCGATCGCCGCGCCGCCGGCGAAGATAAGCGGGCCCGTGATGGCCTGCAACAGGGCGATCAAGGTGGCGCTGCCGACAACAAGCCGCCGGATCTGGGCCAAGTCACCGCGCGCAAAAACCTGAGCGAGCTGGCCTTCTTCCTGCCACACCTCATTGCCGACAAGGATGGTACCGTGAAGATGGAGTTCACGATGCCCGAGGCGTTGACCAAGTGGAAGTTCATGGCCTTCGCGCATGACAACGCGCTGCGCAGCGGCTTCCTCACCGACAGCGCGGTGACGGCCAAGGATCTGATGGTGCAACCCAACCCGCCGCGTTTCCTGCGCGAGGGCGACAAGCTGGAGTTCACCGTCAAGGTCACCAACCTCACCGACAAGGCGCAGCAAGGTCAGGTGCGCCTGTCCATGAACGACGCGGTGGGCGACACCTCGGTGGATGCGCTCTTGGGCAACGTGGCCAAGGATCAGCCCTTCGACGTGCCGGCCAAGCAATCGCGCACGTACTCGTGGAAGCTGAGCGTGCCCGACAGCATCGGCTATCTCTCCTACAAGGCCGTGGGCGCGACGCAAAAGATGTCCGATGGCGAGACGGGTTTCCTGCCCGTGCTTTCGCGGCGCATCTTTGTCACCGAGTCATTGCCGCTGCCCATCCGCGGTGCGCAGACCAAGAAGTTTGACTTCGCCAAACTCGCTGGCTCCGGCAAATCCGACACCATCAAGCACGAGCGGTTCACCGTGCAGATGGTCTCCAACCCCACGTGGTACGCGGTGATGGCACTGCCCTACTTGATGGAGACGCCGCACGAATCCACCGAGGCGACGTTCAACCGGCTTTATGCCAACAGCCTTGCCCACCACATCGCCAAGAGCGACCCGCGCATCCGCGGCGTGTTTGACCAGTGGCGCGACACACCGGCGCTGGACAGTCCGCTGGAGAAAAACCAGGACCTCAAGTCCGTGATGCTCGAAGAGACGCCGTGGTTGCGCCAAGCCAAGAACGAGAGCCAGTCCCGCCGCAACGTGGGCCTGCTCTTTGATGACGGCCGCCTCACGCGCGAGTCCGATGCCATGCTGCGCAAACTGCGCGAGCTGCAACGGCCCGACGGTGCGTGGTCGTGGTTCCCCGGCGGTCCGGCCAACGATTACATGACGTTGTACATCGCCACGGGCTTTGGCCGGTTGCGCCACTTGGGCGTGGACTTGGACGTCAGCATGGCTCTCAACGCGCTCAATCGTATGGACGGTTGGGTGGACGAGCAGTACCGCTGGATCCTGCGCCACGGCAACAAGGACAAGAACAACCTGTCGCACACCATCGCCTACTATCTGTACGGCCGCAGCTTCTTCAGCAAGGAGCGTCCGGTGGCCGCGCAGCACAAAGAGGCGTTTGATTACTACGTCGCGCAGGCCAAGAAGAATTGGCTGAGCTTGGCCAATCGCCAGTCGCAGGCGCACATCTCCGTCGCGCTCCATCGCCTGGGCGACGCCGTGACGCCCAAGGAAATCATCGCCTCGCTCAAGGAACGTTCCGTGAGCAACGAAGAGATGGGCACGTTCTGGCGCGACACCGAGTATTCGTATTGGTGGTATCGCGCGCCCATCGAATCGCAGGCGATGATGATCGAAGCCTTCCACGAGGTGGCCAAGGACTTCAACGCCGTCGAGGACTGCAAGGTGTGGTTGCTCAAACAAAAGCAGACGCAGGATTGGAAGACCACCAAGGCCACGGCCGATGCCTGTTACGCCCTGCTCTTGCAAGGCTCCAACTGGCTGGCCAGCGAGGCGTTGGTGGAGGTGAGCGTGGGCGATCACAAGATCAAGCCCGAGAAAGTGGAAGCCGGCACGGGCTTCTACGAGCACCGCTTCCTCTCCAATGATGTGAAGCCGGAGTTCGGCAAGATCACCGTCACCAAACATGACGAAGGCGTCTCGTGGGGCAGCGTCCACTGGCAGTACATGGAGGACATCAGCAAAGTCACGCCGCACACGGACACGCCGTTGAAGTTGGAGAAGAAACTCTTCGCCAAGGTCAACACGGGCAAAGGCCCGCAGTTGATGCCCGTCACTGGCAACCTGCCCGTAGGCTCCGAGGTGGTGGTGCGCATCGTGCTGCGGACGGATCGCGACATGGAGTATGTCCACATGAAGGACCATCGCGGCAGTGGCACCGAGCCGGTGAACGTGCTCTCGCGCTACAAATATCAGGATGGACTGGGCTACTACGAGTCCACGCGCGACACGGCCTCGCACTTCTTCATCGATTACCTGCCCAAGGGCACGTACGTCTTTGAACACACCGTGCGCGTGCAGCACAAGGGCCAGTATCAGACCGGCATGGCGTCCATCCAGTGCATGTACGCCCCGGAGTTCAACAGCCACTCCGAGAGCCACATGCTCAACGTGAAATAGTCCGGAGAAGAAACCTCAAATCTCATGCAGGCCGGGAAGAAATTCCCGGCCTGTTTTTTTGTGCCGCCCTATTCTTCGGGCACGCCCAGTCGTTTGAGTTCCGTCAACTTGCCCGGCTCAATCGTGAGGGTGCCGACGGTGGGATCTTCCAACTCCAACCGCTCGCCGGCCACGCGGCATTGCCGCAAATGAAACACCGACCCGTCCTCCAGCCTCGCCAGAAACAGCGCGCCCACCGGCGGCTTCTCGTTCACCTTGGCCAGTTGCACCAGCAACACTTCCAGCAACCCGTACTCGCGCTGACCGAACAGCGTGGAGTCCAGCGTCAACGTGCCCTCCGCGATGGAGATGAGTTTGCCCTCCACAAAATCGCCGTTCTTGAGCAGCGCACCGCGACGGTCGGCCTTCGCTTTGTCCGCGAACTGCTCGGACACCGGCTGGAACACGATGCGCCCCACGTTGACGGTGGAGACGCGCGCGGGCATTTGCCCTGCGGCAAAGCGCACGGAGGTGTCATCCGCCGCAACCACCGGCAGCGCGATGCGCGAGCCGCCCCAAGTGTAAACCCCCACGGCCTGCGCCGCGGCGTCCCCGGTGGGACTCTTCACCGACGGCGGTGGTGTAAATGACGCGGACAGGTTTTGTGGCGGGATCAATTTCTTGGCGCGCCCCGGCTCCGTCCAATGCAACTGACACGCCGCCCCGCCCTGCCGCACGATCGCCTCCACGCGCAGATCGTAGCGCCGATCTTTTGCCAGCGTGGCCGCAGTGGTGAACTCGGCGCGCATCTGGTTGCGCATCTGATCAACCAACAACTGTTCGCCCAACCACAGCCGCACGCCCTCATCGGCCACCAGATGGAATTTGTGTTCGCCCGTCAACGACGACTGCACCTGCCCCATCCAACGCACGCTGAAATTCTCCGCGCCAAAACCCGGGGCCGGTTCTTTGGCCCAATGAAAAAGAATCTGTGGATCCACGCGCAGCAACACGTCGCCAAAAAAGAAACGGTTGCGATAGTAGCATCCCAAGAGACCAGATTGACCGGGCAACGCCTGCGTAATTTCTGGCGTAATCAACTGCGGATGCAACTGGCTGCGGGGCACCAGCGACTTGGGGATGCCCGGCCCGCTCCACCACCAGCGCGCCGTGGCTTCGCCGTAATTATCGTACACGTCCAGCCGCACCGGATACCGCTTGCCGGCCGTCAACTGCACTTTGCCTTTGGCGACAAAGCCCAGTTGGCCTTCCCACTCGCCCAGCTTGAGCGCATCGCCCAGCACCAACTGCCCACCGTCATTGGCGTCGAGGTAAAAAGTGTATTCGCCAGTAGCCGGGCATTCGAACTCGCCCGTCCAGCGGATGGAAAAATAATCGCGATTGAGTTCCACGATCGGCCGCCCCAGTCCCCACTGGAAATCAATCGTCTCATCGATGCGATAGATCACCGGCCCTTTGTAGCCGGGCCGACTGAAGTAGGATCCCAGCAACCCCGTGCCGTTGCCGTTGAGCGGCGTGCCCTGCTCGATGAGATTGGTCTCTGCGACCGGCTCAAAACTGGCGAAGCGCACCTGTGCCAGCGGCACCTTCACCTGCTGCCCTTTTGCGCCACGGATGAGGAGTTGGTCGCCCTCCACAAAGCGCACGTTGCCCGAAAAGTTTTTGCCATCCAACGTGCGCACCGTGCCCGCCGAGAGCAACAGGGCCGATGCCAGCGCAACACCGCCAGCGAGAATGAACCCCGCGCCGCGCATCATCAAGGCTGCTTGGGTTTGCTGGGCGCAAAGAACGCCGCCGCTTGCCGCTGCAACATCTCGCGCAGCGGCGTGGAAGTGTCGCCATCTTCCTGAACAGACAGCCGCGTTTCAGCGGGTGCAGACTTGGGTGCGGCAAGGTTGATGAAATCCTCCACGGTCTCGGCCGTGTCCCCCGCCTTTTTCAGATCGTCACGCAGTTGCCGCTCGACCTCCGCCACGGTGATCGCTTTCTCGCCGCGCTTGAGCCGTGGATTGGCACCGCGCAACCCCTGCAGCAGCACCTCGATTTTCTGCGGCTCGGTGAGCTGGCGCGGACTGTCCACCAGCACGGCAAAATCTTCGCCCACCAACAGGTTCACCAGCCGCACCACTGCCAGTTGATAATCGCGCCCGTTGACTTGATACACCACCACGTCCCCCGCGCGCACCGACCGCGACGGCACGAAGTCGCGCCCCGTTGGATAGGCGATGTGCAGCAGCACTTGCCCTGCGGAGATGTCGCCGATGTACACGGTCAACTGCCCCACCGGCAACGTCACCGAGCGGCGTTGCTGCAAGGTGATCACGGAGACCGGATCGCGCGGCGGCGCAGGCTTCGCGGGCTTGACCGCAGCCGCCAACATCATCAGCAGCATGAAGGTTTTCACAACGGGATAGACACCGGCACCGCACCAAAGATTACACGCTGTGGCAGGCGTGTCTGAGCGGCTCGCTATTTCAGCGCTTTCTCCAGCATGGCGATGAAATCTTTGTTGGCTCCGCGCACCGTGGCCGCCGGGCCAGTCAGACGCACGTAGATGGAACCTTCCTTGGCCTCCACAATGGCGCCGAGCAGCATGTAGTTGGCCTTGGGAACTTTTTCGCCTCCAGGTTGGCCGCTCAAATAAGTTCCCTCCGCCTCGACCAACGTCATCTTCACGTCATTGATTGTAACCTGCTTCTGCCCATGCTTGACAGCCGGCTCCTTGGCGAACTGCTGCAGCCAGCGCCCCACATTGGCCTGCACACCGCCCGCGCCGTCCGGGCCAAAATAGAAAAAGATGCACTCGCCCGGCTCAGCCCCCTTTGCCGCGGGCACCTCAAGCTGCGCCTTGCGCATCTCGCTCTTGCTCTCAAGAGCCTTCCATCCGGCGGGTTTGGCGAACGTCAGTCCGCTCACGACAAAATTGCCGGGTTTGTCCTGGGCAAAAAGCGAGGCCGTCACGAGGAGCAGCGCGCAGAGAATTGGTTTCATATGCGCAAGAAATACCCCCAACCTGACCGAGCGTCAACCTCAGCCCCACCTGCCTCAGATGACCGGCGCGGGACCGACGAGGGTGGAGTGCCCGGTCGTCCGGATCCAATCTGCGATGGCCCCGGCGGTTTGCGGGCGCTGCGCCGGATCTTTGGAGAGGCAGGCCATCACCAACTGCGTGACGTGCGCGGGCACGTGATTTTCCTTTTCCATTTCGCTCAGCCGCTCGGCCATCGTCACCGGTGCCACATGGATGATCTGATACGTCAGGTCGCCGGTGTAAAACGGCGGGCGGCTGGTGAAGAGCTCGTACAACGTGGCGCCCAGCGCATAGAAATCGTCCGTGGCACGCGGCACCGCTCCCTGCAATTGCTGCGGGCTCATGTAACACGCCGTGCCGCTGATCACGTGGCGCATCGAGGAGCGGCTCAAGGAATCCGCCATCGTGGCGGCGATGCCAAAATCCGCCAGCTTCAGTTCACCGTCCTTGGTGATCATCATGTTCGACGGCTTGAGATCGCGGTGCACGATCTTCTGCCGGTGCGCGTACTCCAACGCGTCGCACAGTTGCAGCATCCACACCTCGATCTCCTGCCAGCGCATGATGTGGTCGGGGCGCGAGAGCCGCATGGCCTCCAGCATGGTGCCGTCCACGAATTCCATGCTGATGAGCGGCGCCTCGCCGGGCAACTGCACCAAGTCGTGCGTGCGCACGATGTGCGGATGCGAAAGTCGCCGGCTCTTTTGCGTCTCGCGTTTGAGTTCGCTCAAGGCCACCGCGTCTGCCGAGAGTTCTGCGGGCAGCAGTTTGACCGCAACTTCTTCTTCCAACTGTTGATCGCGCGCCAGCCACACCACGCCCATGCCGCCGCGTCCCAACTGGCGCACCAATAAAAACCGTCCGCCACCGACTATCCCCGATTGCGCCGTCGCCGATGGCACAGCCGGTGTCATGCCGCCCAACGTCGGCGTGCTTTTGGCCAGCGCGGACTGCACGCGTTGCTCGCGGTAATGGGCATCCACCTTAGTCTGGACATCGCGGAACCCGACGTCCTGTTCAAACACCTCGCGGAATCGCTCGAAGGCTTCCTCCGCCTTGCCCATGCGCTCGTACACGCAGCCCAGATGGTAGAGAAGCTCTTTCCGAAGTTCCACCGAGACCCCCTTCTTTTCCTCCACGGCAGACAGAAACGTGCGCTCGGCCATGTCGAGCATGTCGCGCAGGGCAAAACTTTGGCCCAAATAATTGAGCGACTTGGAACGATTGCGGGCGCTGCTTTGCGCGCGCTGGAAAGCTTGGATGGCCTCGTCAATCTGACCGGCCTCGAAACACACCACGCCCATCTCGTAGCGGATGTCCATGTCGGCAGGGAACCGCTCGGCGCGCTTGCGACACTCGTCGAGCTTGAATTTCGCGCGATCTTTCTCCAATCGCTCGCGCTCAGAATTGTAGTTGGCTGCCTTGGGATCGAGCTTGGAAATTTCATAATCCAACTTGGAGAGACGCGTCTCGGTGAGCAGTTTGTCCACTGAAGCATCGCCCGCCATACCGTTGCTGGCCACATACTCGAAATACTCCAAACCCTTGTCGTACTCTTTGCGCTGAACCCACAGTCGCCCCAACTCAACCGCCAGCCGAAGATTCTTCACGTCCCGTTGGAACATCTGTTCCTTGTCGTAAATCATCTGCTCGAGCACCTCATCGGGCTTGTGGATGCGCTCCTCGTTCTCCGCGTTCTGGGTCTGCCCCAAATCTTTGAGCACGTCGCGGTAGGAACCTTGGCCCGTGGCCAGCTTCTCGTAATTGCCACCGCGGATGGTCGAGCGCGCAGAAAAATCACGGAAGAGCTGCCGCAGATTGAAGTCATCGGGGTACTGGTCCGTGAGTGACTTGAGCGTCTTCTCCGCCTCCTCATAATCGCCGCGCTTCTCGAGCACCTGCGCCAGCAACTGGCAGATGGCCTTGTCCTCGGGCTTGGCCGCAATCAGCATCCTCACGCTCGGTAGTGCTGTGCGGGACAAGTCCAGCGCCAATGCCGCATCCACCAACAGGCGATGGCCCAGCAAACTCTCCGGGTCTGCCGTCAAAACTTCTTCCGCTTGGAGGAGCGCTTCGGTGGGGTTTTCCTTGTGCAACGCCATCTTGCCCCTGGCCAAAGCGGGCGCCCCGAGAGCCGTGTTGGCGGCGCGCTGAAGAAACCCCGTCCCCTTTTTGGTTTGCCGCTGCGCCACCCGCAACGCGGCACGGCCTTCGGCAAAACCCGGCGCCATTTTCATCAGCTCCTTGAGATGAAGAATGGCGTAGTCGTAGTTGGCCTTCTTGAGCGACGCCATTGCCCGCGCGTAACGCTCGCGCAGTTCCTGTGGCAATTGCGATTCCTCCACATCAGGCACAAAGGTTTATAGAACGGGAAGGTGCGCTATCAAAAGGAAATTCCCCGCAGGCACAAGCTCGACGGCACTGCTCGGCGCTCAGTGCAGCAGCGGCAGGTCGTGCGTGCGGCGGATGAGTTGCGCGTCCAATTCCAGAAAATCGTTCAGCCGCCGATGCGCCTCCGCGTCGTCAAGCTCGCAGGCCATCAGCCAGAAGTCGGCGTAATGATTGCCCTCGGACTGCACCAGCCCGCGGTACATCCCGGCCACCTCGTCGTCAATCCCCGCCAACGCCTCGCCCAGCATCTGGAATTTCTCGCAACTGCGCCCCTCGATCAACGAGCAGCAGATCAGATGATCAATCACCTGCTTCTGCTGGCCGCGCCGGATCGCATCCATCATGCCGCTGATCCACGGACTGGAATGCGGTTGGCCAAAGGGAATGCCGCGCCGTTTCAAGAGGGCCAGAAGCAGATCAAAATGATCCAGCTCCTCGCGCGCAATGGCCGCGAGATGCGCGGTGTGATGCTGCAGCGCGCGATACTTCATCAGGCTCAACACCGTGGTCGTCGCTTTGCGTTCCAGATGGCAATGATCCACCAACACCGCCGGCAGATGCGCCAGCATTTTTGGCAACCAACTCGCAGGCACAGGCTCGCGCCAAAGCAACATGGCCGCGAGTGTGCGGACGCTCGCGCCTGCGGCAAGAAAATCCGGCGCTTGCCTTGCCCGCACCTTCGGGATACGCAGAGGCATGTTTCCTTACATCACACAGGCGCAGGATGGAAAGTGGCAGCCCGGCCCGTACGCGGGTGTGGAGTTGATGGTGCTGCACAAGGACGAAGCGACCGGCGGCGCGACGGTGCTGCGAAAGTTCCACGCCGGCACCACCATCCCCGCGCACACGCATCGGTTGACGAATGAAACGGCCTACGTGCTTTCCGGCGAATGGGTGGAGAGCGATGTCGTGCATCTGCCCGGCACGCTTTTCTTCGCGCCCAAAGGCACGCGCCACGGCCCGCATCACGCGAAGACCGAGGTCATCAGCCTGACGCATTTCGACGGCCCGTTGACGTTGGATTGATGCGCTGTAACCGCTGCCGGTGCGTATAATCCGGCGCAGTTCAATCTCCCATGAACACCCGACGAACTTTTCTGCAAGGCATGGCCGCCGGCATGCTGGCCACGACGCCGCTCTTGGCCAAGCAGGCGGAGAAGAAAGAGTATGGCGGCCCCAACGTCGTCCTCATCCGCTTTGGCGGCGGTGCGCGCCGGCGGGAGAGCATTGATCCGCAGCACAGCTACTCGCGCTTCCTCTGCAACGAACTGGCCGCGCGCGGCACGCTCTTCAAAAACATGATCGTGGACTTGGTGGATTTCAAAGCCCGCGCGGGCGAGAAGCTCGATCCCAAACTCAACGTGGACACCAGCCACGCGCAGGGCACGCTGTATCTCATCCTGGGCAAGTACGAGAAGTTCAAGGATCGCAGCGGCAAATTTCTCAGCGAGAATTTCGAGCTGAAGGTGCCCACGCTCTTTGAGTATTTCCGCAGCGCCTACGACGTGCCGCCGGAGCAGACGCTCATCATCAACAATGAGAACCGCCCGGCGGAAGAGTACTTCACGTTCAGCAACCACATGCGCTTTGGCTTGGATTACAAAGCCGAAACGCTGAGCCTTTTCCGTTTCAAGCTGCACCTCTACGACCAGCAACTGGCCAACCCCAATCTGTCCGATGTCGAGCGCAAGAAGGTGACAAAAGCCAAGCAGGATTTGGTCAAGCAGCTTGATCCGGCGCAGAAGAATCACGACCAGCAAGGCCCAGCCATCCACCGTTTCTGGGACGACTGGCGCGCGTACTACGGCGACACGGGCTTCGTGAACGAGCGCGGCGACCAGTTGCTGACCGATCTTGCCTTGCGCGGTCTGCGCCAACTGCGCCCGCGCTTGATGATGATCAACTACACCGACTGCGACTACGTTCACTGGGGCATCAAGAGCCATTACACCGACGCCATCCGCATCATGGATCGCGGCATCCGCCAGCTCGTGCAGTTTGTGGAGCACGACGAATTCTATCGCGACAATACCATCTTCTGCATCGTCCCCGATTGCGGGCGCGACAACAATCCGCTGGCCGACGTGCCTTTCCAGCATCATTTCGGCTCCCGTTCCTCGCGCGAAATCTTTGCCCTCTTCTTTGGGCGCGGCGTGCCCAAGGGCACTGTGGTGGACCAGCCCGTGCATCAAATCCAAGTCGCCGCCACGCTCGGCCAACTGATGGGCTTCAAGACTGAGCATACTGAAGGCCCCGCGCTCGAGGCCGCCATCGCATGACCGGACAAACACCACCACTGCCAGCACACTCCGCGTTCACTCCGTCTGCGCCGTCCACCGCTGCCATCGGTGGCGGACCATTACAATCCAAACTGTGGCGCGCGATTGTCTGCGTGGTCAAAATTCTTTGGGGCGCATTTTTCTGCAAGTCCATCGCGGGCGCACTGCTGGTCATCGGCTGGGCGCAACGTGCAGCGCAGCGCGCCGCTCTGAAACATTGGTGGCAACGCAGTCCCGCCGCCCAACAACCTTTCGAGACATTCCTGCGCAGCGAAGAGGAGCTTTCCGGACACCTTCACTGGCCCAACTGGTTTCTGCGGCAATCATTCCGCCCGCGCGAATCTCGGTCGGCGTGGGATTTCCTCCGCGCGCTCGCGACTTCGTTGCGCGCCAATTTCTGGCTGGGCGTGCAGGGTGTGTTTTGCACCGCGGTGCTGCTGTTGCCCTCCGGATTGCTCTGGTGGTTCGGCTGGGATTACGGCTGGAACATTTCCTACTACAAAAGCTACGAGCAATTCGCCATCGGCACCGGCATGGCGGCGATCGGCATCGTCCTGTTTGTCGTCGCCATGTTTTACGTGCCGATGGCGCAGGCGCGGCAAGCCGTCACCGGCCAGTGGAGGACGTTCTTCCAGTTCCATCTGGTCTGGCGCATCGTGCAGCAGCAATGGGTGCGCTGCATCGGTCTGGCGATGCTGTGCGGATTGTGCGCGGTGCCCATCAACGCGCTGAAAGTTGCGCCGATGTATCTGGCCGGGCGCGGGGCGGAACCGGAGTTCGCCTCCGAAGCCGCAGCCTACGCGTACCTCGACAGTTATTATTTCTGGATGGCGCTGGTCGGCTTCCCGTTATTTGTCCTGCTGCGTTTGGTGTCGGCGCGGATTTATGCGGCGGGCATTCTGGCGTTGGTGCGGGAGAACAAGGTGGGCTTGGACGAGTTGGCCCCCATCGAACGCACGGCACTGGAAAGGCTGCAAATGCTGCGTGGCGCACCGTCCGTGCAACGGCATTGGCTCGCGCGGCTGATGCTTTGGGCACTGACACGTGCGGGCCGGTTTTTCACCGGCGGCTTTCTCGTGCTGGTGTGGCTGGGGTACGTGGCGCAGATGTATATCAGCGAGTTTCTGCATTACCACGAGTGGGGCCGCGGTTGGATCAATCAGCCACTGCTGCAACTGCCGCTGTTCAACTACATGCCCATCGCCTCGGGAGAGCCGGGTAAAGATTTGGGCCAAGCCACGTTTATCCTTTTGACCGCGTTGCTCGGCAGCAAATTGATTGGCCTCTACCAGCACGCCAAGTCGCACGCCGCGCCCGCCGAATCCTGAGCGCTACTTGCGCCCGAGCATGCGGTCGAGCGAATCGCTGGTCTGATGGATGAGCGCTTCCGGATAATGCGCGTACGGATGGAAGTACTCGAAGGTGAGATAACCGTTGTAGCCCGTCTGCGCAAACGCCTCCATCACCGCCGGCCAATTCGTCGTGCCGTCCAACAGCGGGCGGAAGGATTCCAGCGAATGGTCGCTGCCCTTCTTGGTGAACTCCTTGAGATGCACGTTCTGGATCCGCTTACCGAGAATCGGAATCCAGTGCTCCGGGAATTGGAAGAGCATGATGTTGCCGGTGTCAAAATGCACGCGCACCCACTCGCTCTGAAAACCGTCCACGAACGTCACCATCTCCTGCGGCGTCATGAGGTAGCCGTTGAAGAAAATGTTCTCCATGTTGAGCCGCACCTTGAGTTTCTCCGCCAGCGGCACCAGCCGGCCCACCGCCTCGCGCGCGCGCCGATCGCACACGTCATTCGGAGTAGGCTCATGATCCGCGCGCCACGGCATGTGCACCGCGCCCGGCACGACGAGCAGATTTTCCGTGCCCAGATCGTGCGCGCACTGCGCCATCTTCTGCGCCAACTCCAATCCGCGCGCGCGTTCGGCCTCCTTGTTGCTCGTCAGCGGATACGGCCAGTACAGGAAGGAGCACACGCCGCTGATGGCAATGCCGATGCGCTCGGCCATGCGGCGGATGGCGGTGAATTCTTTTGTGCCGTGCTTGGGCGAAAGGTCGTTCTCCAAATCGTAATTGAGTTCGATACCATCAAAGCCCGCGTCCTTGGCCAGCCGCAAACACTCCTCCAAGTTCATCCGTTCCGGATACGGAAATGCCCAGAGGTTGATGGACTTTTTCATCGAGTACCGCTTCGTTGCTGCGCGGCGGATGTCCGGCGCAACCTTCGCGGGTGCGGCAGCGCTCTGCCCAAACGCCGCAGCGCCACCGGCCGCCGCCAAGGCTGAACTGATCGCCGCGCGGCGGCTCAACAAAGACTGCGCTGTTGCGGGATGGGATTCGGGAGTGTTCATAAAATGGCCGTTGCTCTTGGGGTTGGCCAACGTTCCCACAACGCGTGCCGGGGGCAAGCCCGAAAGCCGCGCGTGCCGCTGTGCATAATTGTCACTTGTCTTGACCGCGCGCGGCCGTAGCCTCGGCGCATGGAGGGGGGACGGTTTTTCAGGATGCACGCGAGCATTGCCACGCTGATTTTCTGCTGCGCCTCTTTTCCAAACACACTGCGCGCTGCGGCACCGCCCGCCGAATCTACGGCCCAAATCCAGTACCGCGCCGGCATGGGTTTCTATCTGGGCAAACAGGGACTGAAATCGCCCGCTGAAGCCGTCACTTGGTTCACGCGCGCCGCCGAACAAGGCCACGCCAAAGCGCAGGGCATGCTCGGCCTCTGCTATCACGGCGGACAAGGTGTGCCGGTGGATTTCCAGAAAGCTGCGCACTGGCTGCGCCGCGCCGCCGATCAAGACGACGCCATCGCGCAGCACGGGTTGGCGTTGCTGCATGCCAATGGACAGGGAGTCGCGCGTGATCCCGCCACTGCGGTGGAGTGGTATCTCAAGGCGGCCAAACAGGACCATGCCGCCGCGCAGACGAACTTGGGCGCGGCACTGGAAAGCGGCACGGGCGTTGTGCAAAACTTGGCCGATGCGGTGTACTGGTATCGGCGGGCGGCCAAGCAAGGCTTTGCGCCGGCGCAATTATACTTGGGCACGGTGTACTGCAACGGACGCGGCGTGGACAAGGATCTCGCCGAGGGCGCGCGTTGGCACTTGGCCGCCGCTGAGCAAGGATTGGCGCAGGCGCAGTTCCTGTCGGGCACCCACTATTTCTTTGGTGAAGGCGTGCCGCAGGATTTTGTCCAAGCGCACAAATGGATGAACCTCGCGGCCGCCAGCAGTCACACCGCAGCGGCGGAACATCTGCGGACGGTGGCGGACAAAATGACGCCGCAACAACTGGGTGAAGCGCAGCGTTTGGCGGCACTCTTTGCCGCACGGCGCACCGGCGGTGCGACTGTGGAGACGCCAGCACACCCATCGTCCGACGCCACCGCCGGCACAGGATTTTTTATCACCGCCGATGGCTACGTGTTGACCAGCCAACATGTCGTGGCTGGCGCCAAACGTATCGAGGTGATCACCGCCGCTGGCGTGGCGCAGGCGAAATTGATTGAAGCTGACATCCCCAATGACATCGCGTTGCTGAAGATTGATGGACGCCACACGCCGCTGACGCTCTCGCCCAGCAACGCCACGCGCTTGGGCCACGCGGTGTTCACCATTGGTTTTCCCAACACGGCGATGCAGGGCGTGGAACCCAAGTACAGCGCAGGCTTCATCAATGGCTTGGGCGGCGTGCAGGATGATCCGCACCAGTTTCAGATCAACGCCGCCGTGCAGCCGGGCAATTCCGGCGGGGCATTGGTGGATGAAGGCGGGCGCGCCATCGGCATGATCCAGTGCCGGCTGAATCCGCTGAAGACATTTCAGCAGACCGGCTCGCTGCCGCAACAGGTCAACTACGCCCTCAAGAGCGACGTGCTGCTCACGTTTATCCGCGCCCAACCTGTGCTGGCGGGCAAGCTGGCACCGCCACTGGCCAAGGCGTTATCAAAAGAAGAATCGGTGGCCGCCGCGCAGGCCGCCACGGTGCGCATCCAAGCGCATCGCTGACTGCCGGATTGACTCTGCGCCCGGCCGCGCTACGATGTTGCCCTGCTCAAGGAGGGCGGATCCATGAAGACGTTGAAGGTAGCGACTGCCTCGCTTTTATTTTCCAGCATCATCGCCGTTACGTTTGGCTTAATGGGCTGTGGCGACAAGAAGCCCGCTGAGAAAGACAAAGCGGGCGCGGCCAAAGTGGATCTCGATCCCAAGACGCCCGAGGGCCAGTTGGAGTTGGCGTACAAATATTATCTGGGTACGGAGGTGCCGGTGGATCACAAGCGGGCGGCGGAGCTTTTCAAGATCGCCGCGGAAAAAAGCAACTCGGAGGCGCAGTTCGCCTTGGGTGTCTGCTACCAGAACGGCCACGGCGTCGCCATCAACTACCTCACCGCAGCGCAGTGGTATCTCAAGTCCGCGCGGCAGGATAATCCGAACGGGCAATATCTCATGGGCCTCTCGTTCAAGGAAGGCAGCGGCGTGGCCAAGAGCGCGGTGGAATCGTACAAGTGGCTGCACCTGGCCGCAGAGCACGGCAACCCCGCGCACATCG
The DNA here is from genome assembly GCA_009695465.1 of Pedosphaera sp. Taxonomy (GTDB): domain Bacteria; phylum Verrucomicrobiota; class Verrucomicrobiia; order Limisphaerales; family UBA1100; genus SYLI01. The sequence continues at coordinate 4,586 of SIAW01000007.1, read as the reverse complement.
AGGCGCGCGATCAGTTGGCGCTGCTGCTGACGCCGGATTTGGTCGCGGAAGGAAAGCGCCGCGCAGAACAGTTCCGCATCTACGAACGCGCACCGCAGTCTGTCGCGGAATCCCAACCCAGCCCGGCTCAGCGCAAACCGGCACCGCCAAATTAATCACCGCGCGCCGCCGTTCAGCCGCGCGATGATTTCGTCCACATCATAAACGCAGCCGGCCCACGTCCCGCCACTGGCCGCTTGCAAGGCCGCCCACAGTCGCGTGTCCGCAGGAAGTTTGGGATGCGGCGCCAACTGCGCGTGCGGCGCACGTTGCGCGAGGATCTGCGCGCCTTCATCGGGAGTGAAACGGCGGGTGCCATCGCCCACCCAATCCACGCTGCCGGTGTTGCGACGGCAATCCACCTCGATGCGGATCACATCTCCATCGCGCACGCGACCGATGGGGCCGCCCGCCAGCGCCTCTGGTCCGACGTGGCCGATGCAGGCACCGGTGGACACGCCGGAAAAGCGGCCGTCCGTCACCACGGCCACCTCTTTGCCGAACGGCAGGAATTTCAGCGCCGAGGTGATCTGATAAATCTCCTCCATACCCGTGCCCATCGGGCCGATGCCTGCGAGCACGAGCACGTCGCCCGCGCGGATGCCGCCTCCTTTGATGGCAGCCATCGCAGCCGCCTCGCTGGTAAAAAAGCGCGCGGGGCCTTCATGGAAATAAACACCGGCGGCATCGAGCCTCGCGCTGTCAATGGCCGTGCTTTTAATCACCGCACCGTCGGGGGCCAGATTGCCGGAAGGAAACGTCACGGTGGAAGTCAGCCCGCGCTGCGCCGCGCGTTCGGGCGACAGGATCACTTCATCCGCATCCACTCCGGCTTGCGTGCGCAGGATGTCGCGGAAACGCTGGCGGCGCTCGGACGTTTCCCATTCGTCGAGCAGTTCGCCCCACGTGCGTCCTTCTGCCGTGAGTGCACCGGTCTCCAGCAGATTGAGCCGGCGCAAATGCAGCATGACCTCCGGCACACCGCCCGCGAGAAACACGTTCACGGTGGGATGATGCACGGGGCCGTTGGGCAGCACGCTGACCAGCCGCGGCGTGCGGGCATTGACCTCGCACCAATCCGCCACGGTGGGCCGGCGTAATCCCGCGGCGTGCGCGATGGCCGGGATGTGCAGCAGCAGATTCGTGGAACCGCCGAACGCGGCGTGCACCACCATCGCGTTGCGAATGCTTGCCGCTGTCAGGAAATCGCGCGTGCAAATACCGCGCTGCTTCTGCGTCATCACGGCGCGCGCGGAACGCACAGCGGCGTCGCGCCACACGGATTCCCCAGAAGGCGCCAGCGCGGTGTGCGGCAACGCCATGCCCAGCGCCTCGGCAACGACCTGCGCCGTGGCGGCCGTCCCGAGGAATTGGCAGCCACCACCCGGCGTGCCGCAGGCGCGGCAACCGAGATCCGCGGCTTCTTGGAGCGTGATCAATCCGTGCGAGAACCGAGCGCCGATGGTCTGCACCGTCCCCGCGTCTTCGCCATGTTCCGGCGGCAACGTGACGCCTCCGGGCACAATCACCGTGGGCAGATCGCTCATCGCCGCCAGCGCCATCATCATCGCAGGCATTCCCTTGTCGCAAGTGGCCACGCCGATCACTCCCTGCCGCGTGGGCAGCGAGCGGATCAGTCTGCGAAAAATCACCGCTGCGTCATTGCGATACGGCAGGCTGTCGAACATGCCGGTGGTGCCTTGCGTGCGACCGTCGCAAGGATCGGAGCAGTGCCCGGCATACGGCACACCGCCGCCGCTGCGAATGGCATTAGCGGCGGCCTCGACAAGCAGTCCCACTTCCCAATGTCCGGTGTGATAACCCAGCGCGATGGGCCGGCCATCGGGCGCGCGCACGCCGCCTTGCGTGCTGAGGATGAGATACGCCGGGCGGCCCAGCTCTGCAGGATTCCAGCCCATGCCCGCGGATTGCGTGAGACCAAAAAGATTGCCACTGGGTTCGTGGCGCAGCATGTCCTCGGTGATCGGCAGACTGCCTTGCGGGCCTGCGGCGTGGGTGCGGATGCGGAAGATGTCGTCGCCAGTCACGCGGCGCATTGAATCATCCCGCGCAGGAAAATTCAAATCACCGTGCCGCTGGGTACGATGCCACCTTTGGGGATGATGACGATACCATCGCGGATGTAGTAGAGCGGATGATCCACGTAATCGGGCTTGCCCTCGGGCGTGATGGCGCAGTTATCGCCGATGCGCGCGTTCTTATCGATGATCGCATTCTCGATGAACGTGTTGTTGCCGATGCCCATGGGCGGCGCGCCTTTGCGTTCGTGATGCAGGATGGAACCTTCCGACTCGTAATAATCGGCGCCCATCATCACCACGCGCCGCAGCCGCGTCCCCTCGCCCACGATGCTGCGCACGCCGATGATGGAGTGGGCGATCTGCGAACGGTTGATGATGCAGCCGTCGCTGAGCACCGCGTGATCCACCGCCGCGCCGTTGATCTTGGAGGCGGGCAAGTACCGCGGCCGCGTGAAGATGGGCGCGGACATGTCGAAGAAATTGAACTTGGGCAACTCCGCAGCCGCATCAAGGTTCGCCTCAAAAAAAGTCTGGATGCTGCCCACGTCCTCCCAATACCCGCGATAGACATAGGCAAACGCGCGGTGCGTCTTGATGGCGTTGGGGATGATGTGCTTTCCAAAATCCGTCAGCGAGCTGTCCTCCAACAATTTTTCCAGCACGTCCCGGTTGAAGACATAGATCCCCATCGAGGCCAGATAAAGATCCTCGTGCTCGGCCACCTTCAGCTCCGCGCGCGTGGCCGCAGGCATGCGCAGGGTGTCAATCACCTCCGGATCCTTCGGCTTCTCCATGAACTCCACGATGCGCCGCTGGTCATCCAGATGCATGATGCCGTAGGAAGAGACATCCCGGCGCTCCACAGGGATCGTCGCCACCGTCAGCTCCGCCTTGGTGTCGATGTGCTGCGTGATGACCCGGCTGAAATCCATGTTATAGAGCTGGTCGCCGCTGAGGATCAGAAAATAATCAAACCGGTGAATCAGGAAATGTCCCAGATTCTTTCTCACCGCGTCTGCCGTGCCCTGGAACCACGAGGAATCGGCAAGTGTCTGCTCCGCCGCCATGATCTCCACGAAGCCTCGCGTGAAGTGATCGAACTTGTACGACTGCGCGATGTGCCGGTGCAACGAGGCGGAGTTGAACTGCGTCAGCACATAAATCCGCTTGAGACCGGAGTTGATGCAGTTGGAGATGGGGATGTCCACCAAACGATATTTTCCCGCCAACGGCACTGCGGGCTTGGCGCGATCTTTCGTCAGCGGAAAGAGCCGCGCACCCTGTCCGCCACCCATCACCACAGCCAATGTGGTGAACGGGTCGAAAATCTTTTGGTTGGAACTCGGCATAACACCGCAACCGACATTGCAGGTGACCGCCCTTTCTATAACCCCACCCGCCCAGTAACCGCAAGCCGCAACCCAGAATTACTTGGTCAACCTATGAAAAGGTCGTTGTGTCGCTGCGCGAAAAATCCTATTCAAGACCGCTCATGGCTCCGGCCACCGACAGTTTATTGGAAGAACGCCGCGATCACCCGCACCCTGCAGACGGCACGGCGGCAGCTTATGCGCTTGGCGAATCCGACGCCGAAGCAGCGCGCCTGCGCGTGCTCGACGCCGTGTATGGCAGCACTTCGCGAGCGTTGCTGGTGGACGCGGGGATAGCCGTCGGCTGGCGTTGTTTGGATATCGGTTGCGGCACGGGATTGGTCACGCACTGGCTCGGCGAGAAAGTCGGCGCGTCAGGCGGCGCGTTGGGAGTTGATATTTCAGACCTCTTTCTGGCGCAGGCTCGCGGGGCATCCAAGCAACACGTTGTCCCTCACGTGCAGTTTGCCGTGAGCGATGCAGGTGCGGGGAACATCGGCGAGGCTCCGTTCGATTTGGTGTACGCCCGCTGCCTGCTTTCGCATCTGGCACAACCAGCGCGTGTGTTGCAGCGGATGGCCGCGCTCACCAAACCCGGCGGCGTCATCTGCGTGGAGGACATTGATTGCGGAACAGGATTACCGGTGGCCGCCTCGCCAGCGCATTTGCGTTACTGGCAACTGTACCGCGCGGTGATCGCCCATCACGGCGGCGACCCATCGCTGGGCCGCAAACTGCCGCGACTCTTCCACGCCGCTGGATTAAAACCAGCGCATGTCGGCGTGGTCTCGCCCACAGAACCCGCAGAGGACATCCGCCGATTGTCGCCGCTCACGCTGGCCAGTCTGCGCCCAGCCCTCCTGCGCGCGCAGTTGGCAGCCGCCGCCGAGGTGGACGATTTGATCGGCGCGCTCCATTCCATTGATCACACGACTGCCGCCTGTCCGATGGTTCAAGTCTGGGCACGCAAGTCCATCGCGTAGCCGCGCGCTCCTTTTGCTTTCCTGCGGGCGCGTTCTTTGGCAAAAGGCAGCATGCACCAACGCATCGGCATCATCGGCGGCAGCGGACTTTATCACATCGAAGGATTCACTGATCAGAAATGGGTGACGGTGAAGACGCCTTTCGGCGCGCC
>SIAW01000094.1 GCA_009695465.1 Pedosphaera sp. | reverse complement strand
GAACCGCCGGTGGCGAGCAAGCCGTGCGCTTCAGCCATTGCCAGATAGCGCTCGGTCATCGCGGTGGAGTGGCGAGTGTAAAAACATTCGAGGCCATCGAGGCCCAACTGCGCCAGTTCGGGGATCACGTCGTCCATGTGATTAATCCCCGGATGTGCCATCACGGCGACACCCCCGGCGGCGTGGACGAGTTGGATCGCATCGGCGGAGGACATCTTATCCTTGGGCACCCAAGCCGGGCGCCCGCGTTTGAGATAGGCTTGGAATGCCTGATCCAGACTGGTGCAGTAACCTTGTTTCACCAAAGCGCGGGCCAGATGCGGCCGGCCCGGCGCTTGGCAGTTGACCAATTGGGTGACGGTCTCTTCACGCAACGGGATGCCCAGCGCATTGAGGCGGCCAATCATTTGCTCGATACGATCGCGGCGGACGGCCTGATATTTCGTGAGCGCAGTCTGCAGTGCCGCATTTTCAAGATCAAGAAAGTAGCCCAGCAGATGCAGTTCGCGATCGCCGTGTCCGACAGTGAATTCGCAACCGGTGATGAATTCGATGCCCGCACTGCGGGCGGAAGCAGCGGTGCGCGCGCAACCTTCCACCGTGTCGTGATCGGTCAACGCAATCGCGGAGAGACCAACCCGACTGGCATGCGCCACCAATTCCTCCGGCGAGTAGGTGCCGTCGGAGAAAAACGTGTGCAGGTGGAGATCGGCATGCATGTCATGCGGCCGGTGCCACGGATCGGGCGGGACGCGCCAGCCCTTGCTTGACCTTGTCGAGCAGGCCGTTGACGAACCGGCCGCTCTCGTCGGTAGAGAATCGTTTGGCGATGTCCACCGCCTCGTTGATGCTCACCACCGGCGGGATGTCGTCGCGGTGCAGCATTTCGTAGATGGCCAAGCGCAGCACGTTGCGGTCAACGCCCGCCATCCGGTGCAGATCCCAGTTGTCGGCGTGGCTCATGATGCGGGCATCAATCTCCGCGCGATGCTCCAACACGCCACGAATGAGCGGCTCGGCAAACTTGCGCTCGGCCAGCTCATCGGCCGTGGGCGGCGGCAGCTCAATAGTCTCGCCCCACGTCGCTTTGCCTTCCGTGGCGGCAATGGCGGCATCGCGCTGAGTGGCCCAGAAATAGTCCAACGCCACCGCCAGATCATCGGCCGGCGGATTCAGGTCGTACTGAAACAAAAACTGGACGGCACGTTCACGTGCCGCGCGTCGGATTCCCATACCGACAAAGATGCGCCAGAATGCGCAGGGGCGGAAGGAAATTCTTGCGGCCGGCGGTAGCGCTCAGTAGCGCGGCACGCGATGATCAATCTCATCGCTCCACGCGTTGATGCCGCCGTGCACGCTCTTGACGTACTTGAAACCTTGCTGCTTGAGAAACTCCACGGCCTTCATCGATCGCACGCCCATCTTGCAGTGAATGTAGATTTGCTGATTGGGATCCAACTCGGTGAAGCGATGCCCCAACTCGCCCAACGGCAACAGCGGCACGCCAACGATCCGCGCAATCTCGTATTCGTCATGCTCGCGCACGTCGAGGACGTGGATGCCCAGCGCCGGATTTTCCAGCGCGCGCTTCATCTCCTGCACGGTCACTTCGTCCGGGTGGATGGAAGATTCGGCAGGCTCAGCATTGATGCCGCAGAACTGCTCGTAATCAATCAGCTCCTTGATGGTGGGATTATCGCCGCACACCGGACACTGCGGATCGCGGCGCAACTTGAGCTCGCGGAATTTCATGTCGAGCGCGTTGAACAACAACAACCGCCCTACCAACGTGTTGCCTTTGCCGAGTACCAGCTTCAGAATTTCCGTTGCTTGAATGCAGCCGATGATGCCCGGCAACACGCCCAGCACGCCGCCCTCTGCGCAACTGGGCACCATGCCCGGCGGCGGCGGCTCCGGGTACAAACACCGGTAGCACGGCCCGCCCATCGTCGGCGCAAACACGCTGGCTTGTCCTTCAAACCGAAAAATCGAGCCGTACACATTGGGCTTCTTCAACAGCACACACGCGTCGTTGGTCAGGTAGCGCGTCGGGAAATTATCCGTGCCATCCACGACGATGTCGTACGGCCGCAAAATCTCCAGCGCGTTCTCGCTGGTCAATCGCGTCTCGTGCAGCACCACCTCCACTTCAGGATTGATGTCGTGCAACGTCGCCTTGGCCGATTGCACTTTCGGACGGCCGACATCCGCCGTGCCGTGGATGATCTGCCGCTGCAGATTGGAGTAATCCACCACGTCGAAATCCACGACGCCGATCTTGCCGATGCCCGCCGCCGTCAGGTACATCGCGATGGGCGACCCCAGCCCGCCGGTGCCCACGCACAGCACACTGGCGGCCTTGATGCGCTTCTGGCCAGCCATGCCGACCTCGGGCAAAATCAGGTGCCGCGAGTAACGGCGAATCTCTTCGTTGTTCAGTTGTACGCTCATCAGGTAAATAAATTGGACAACCGCACAGCGGTTCCGGATAAATCAATCCGCCAAAAGTGAAAGCGTGACCTCGAAAGTCAATCTGAAAACTGCCGCGCGCTGTCTGCGACGCCTCGGCAAGTTGCGCCCGAAGCTCGCCATTGTGCTCGGCAGCGGCTTCCAAAGCGTGGCGGACGCAGTCGTTGTCGAAGGCACACTGCCTTACTCGCGCATCCCCGGATTTCCCGTTTCCAATGTTCTCGGACATCGAGGCGAAGTCATTATTGGGAGGATTGAAAACACGCCCGTGCTGATTCTCAGCGGGCGCGCGCACTACTACGAAGGCCACTCGCTGGCGGAGGTGACGTTTCCCATCCGCGTGCTGGCCGAGTACGGAATTGAGTCGGTGTTGCTCACCAACGCCGCCGGCGGCATCCATCGCCGGTTCCGTCCCGGCGACTTCATGTTGTTCAGCGACCACATCAGCCTGCTGCCCGACAATCCACTGCGTGGGACAATGCAGAATGGAGTGTCACATTTTCTGGATTTGACCGACGCGTACGACACTGGATTAGCGCAGCAGATTTCGCTGGCCGCCAAACACGCCCGCGCCCGCCTGCATCGCGGCGTTTACCTCGCGGTTCCCGGCCCCAACTACGAAACTCCCGCGGAGATCCGCGCCTTCGCCAAACTGGGCGCGGATGCTGTGGGCATGAGCACCGTGCCGGAGGTGTTAGTGGCAAGACAATGTGGACTGCGCGTGGCTGGGCTTTCCTGCATCACCAATCTTGCCGCCGGACTTGCCCCGGGAAAACTGTCGCACGAAGAAGTCATCGCCACTGCAGTTCGCACGGGCGAACAGGCGCGCCGTATGATCAGCTTCTTCGCCGCTCATTATGTCTGAGCACAAACAGTTGATTGCCGCAGCGCTGGCTGCACGCGCGACTTCCATTGCGCCTTTCTCCAAATTCCAAGTGGGCGCGAGCTTGCTGGCTGCCGATGGCACCATCATCTCCGGCGCAAATGTTGAGAGTGCCAGCTACGGGCTAAGCTGTTGCGCCGAGCGCGTCGCGCTGTTCAAAGCCTTGACCGAAGGTCATCGCCAATTCCACGCCATCGCGGTGGCCTCGCCCGGCGGTGCCGCGCCTTGCGGTGCCTGTCGTCAGTTACTGGCCGAATACGCCGCGCAGGCTGTCGTGTTGCTGGTGGATTCGGATGCGCCGGATTCGATCAACAACACCACAGTGGCCACACTTTTGCCGCTGGCTTTTACGAGCGGCGATTTGCCGGGGCATTCCGCCGCCGGTTGACTTCATCAAGCAGTCTGATTAATTGAGCGTGTGCAGATAGAAAGCCTGAAGGTGTTTTGTGATCTGGCAGAGACCAAGAGTTTCACCAAGACCGCGCGCATCAACGGCGTCACCCAGTCGGCCATCAGCCAGCAGATCAGTTCGCTGGAGAAACAATTCCAAGCCGTCCTGATTGAGCGCAGCAAGAAGCGCTTCGCCCTCACGCGCGAAGGACAGGTGTTATACGATGGCAGCAAGCAAATCATGCAGACGTACGACTCGATGCGGCATCGGGTTCAGGAGATCAACAACATCGTCAGCGGCACAATCCGGCTGGTGACCATCTACAGCATCGGCCTGCATGAATTGCCGCCGTACTTGACCGAGTTTATGCGCAAGCACCCGACCGTGAAGGTGGCGGTGGAATATCGCCGCGCCAGTCAGGTGTACGAGGAGATTTTCAGCAATGTCGCGGACATCGGACTGGTGGCCTATCCGCAGAAGGATCAGCGGCTGGAGGCGGTGCCGCTGCGCAATGATCTGCTGGTGATCATCTGCCATCCGCAACATCCGCTGGCCACCAAACGTAAGCTGCGCCTGCAGGCCATTCACGGGCAGAAGTTCATCGGCTTCGAGCCAGACATCCCCACGCGCCGCGCCATCGATCACATCCTGCACGACCGCAGCATCACGGTGAATCACGTCATGGAATTCGACAACATCGAGACCGTGAAACGCGCTGTGGAGATCAACGCGGGCATCTCCATCGTCCCGCGCAACACCGTGGCGCAGGAGTCCGCCAAGAAAACCATCGTGCAACTGCAGATTGAGGATGCCGATTTCTATCGCCCACTCGCTGCGGTGTACAAACGCGGCAAAGTGCTCTCGCCCGCCATGCGCGAGCTCCTTGATCTGCTGCGCGCGTAGGGTCGCTCAGCGCAGCTTGTCTGGATTCAGTCCGCGCAGATCGGCCGGCAAGAAGAGGCCGTTCTTGCGGATCAATTCCCCGTCGAACCACACCTCGCCGCCGCCCCATTCTTTGCGTTGGATGAGCACCATGTCCCAGTGCACCGCCGAGCGATTCCCGTTGTCAGCCACTTCGTATGCCTGCCCCGGCGTGAAGTGCAACGAGCCGGCGATCTTTTCGTCGAACAGGATGTCGCACATCGGCGAGAGGATGTGCGGGTTGAAACCCAGACTGAACTCACCGATGTAGCGCGCGCCCGCGTCCGTGTCCAAAATCTCGTTGAGCTTCTTCGTGTTGTTCGCCGTGGCTTTGACAATCTTGCCGTGCGCAAACTCCAGCCGCACGTTCTCGAACTTCGTGCCCGAATAAATCGTCGGCGTGTTGAATTGGATGTGTCCCTCCACCGAGTCTTTCACCGGACACGAAAAACATTCGCCGTCGGGAATGTTCCTCAGCCCCTCGCAGGGAATGGCGTTGATGCCTTTCTTGCTGAACGTGAGATCCGTGCCCGGCCCTTTCAGATGGACTTTATCGGCGAGCTTCATCCGGCGCTGCAACGGCTGCATCGCGCGTTCCATGCGGCGATAATCCATCGTGCACACGTCGAAGTAAAAGTTCTCGAACGCCTCCGTGCTCATGTTGGCCGCCTGCGCCATGCTGGGCGTGGGCCAGCGCAGCACACACCAGCGCGTTTTGTTGACGCGATAATTCTGCACCGGCCGCAACGTCTTCGCGTAGAGCTGCAGCTTGTCCGCCGGCACATCGGACATCTCGCTGGTGTTCGCCGCGCCACGAATGGCGATGTACGCCGCAACCTTTTTCATGCGGAACATCTCCACATCGCGCACCAGTGCGGCGTGGCTGCCGTCGGTGCCCTTCTGCGCTTCGCGCAGAACCTGCGTGTGGCGCGTCTCGACAATCGGGATGCCTCCCACCTTGCGCGTCGCGCGCATGAGTTCCACGGTGAACGCATCGGGCACATCAATCATGTCCAGCAACACCGCCTCGCCGCGCTTGAGCTTGGCGGAATATTCGATGAGCAACTTGGCGAGTTTTGGATAACGCGGGTCTGTCATAATTGTGGGGAGAATATAAGTGGCCGCACCGCGCAGGCGAACAAAATCAGCGCGGAGCCGATGGCACAAACTGCACGGGCAACGACCAGTGGCTCCAGCGGCCGGTGTTGTCTTTGTGGCGCACGCGCACGCGATAAGTTTCCCGCGGCTGACAGACATTCCCCGGCAGACGCAGCGCGCCCACAGTTTTCAATTCGTCACTCGTCCAGTACGGCTGCACTTCGTAGCGGCGAGGTTGACCCGCTTCATGCCCTGCAAGGTCCGGCGCACTGATGCGTCCCACTCGCCACTGCACCGCAGCGAATGTGACTGCGCCCTGCGGATCCGCAAAAGGTGACGTTTCAAAGCTCAACTGATTTGCCGGGTGCCCTGCCCCGCCGACGTAGCGAAGGGTGGGGCGCGAGGGGATGGCTTCGTCGCGTGATTCGTGCCAGAGAAATCCAAAGCCATAACCCAACGGGTTCCCGTCATTGGGCTGATAGTTTTTCTGCGGACGCGTATCGGTGGCGTAGTCGGTGATGAATTTGCAGAAGCCGGCGAAGTCGGGCGTAGCCAAGCGCCGCTCGAATCCTCCGCCCGCCATCCCTTGCTGCGCGGGGTTGCGATAGAATGCCCCCTTGTCGCCGGTGCGCGGATGGTAATTCCACATCGCCATGTCTAGCTCGGCCCAATTGCGCGCGTGTCCTGCCGGACGAATCACGCTGGCCAATTCATCCACGAGTTGGCCGATTTGTCCGCCGTTGGGCGTCGCATCGCTGCAAAACAAATCCAGAATTTCCCGGGCACGGTTCTGATATTCGATCCGCAACGCGGGCACATCGAGGCAGCGCGTCTGATCAATGATGCCCGGCCAATGCGTGCGCGGGATGAACATCATGTCCACGTCCCACGGCACCGGCGCCCATTTGCCGTTGGGGTTGGCGTAGAAATAGTGATTGCCGCCATGCCGCAAATCCACGTTGCCCACCACTCGATTGATCGCGTGAAAACCGTAGTAGGCTTGCAGATCCAGATGCTGCCGCCACCACGCCTCCGGATTGTTTTGACGCGACTGTCCCATGAACTGATTCCAGTCCTGATTATCCGTCGCCATCCCAGCGGCGAAATGTTTGCGGCCTGTCTCTGCACTGTACGTGTTGCCGTCTGGCAAACCGCGATCCTTGAGCCACGCGCCGTCCGGTTCTTGAACGACCAAATACAGCCCCCACAAATCGCCGTCGTACTGACTGCTCGCGGGCGATTCTTCGGGCGCATCCAGCACGCGAAAGTGAATCCAATGCGCATTGGCCGCCGGGACACCAGCCAGTTCATAGGCGCGAAACGACACCACCTCATCCATGCCCGCCATGCCACGATTGACCTGCACCCACGGACTGGCACAGGCGTTGAGATTGAAATTATTCCAAGTCGCGCGGTAGTTATGCCCCCACAAATCGCGCGCCTGGAAATCGTGCGCGCGGTTGAAATGAAATGCCCACTTGTTCTTTCCCGCGACGTACGTGCTGGCCTGCCCGCGATTGTTGAACTGGATGTGATCGTACACGCGCCCGTCGTAGATGAGCGTGCCAAACAACCGGCGCTTGTTGTAGCCGCCGTCCCATTGGCTGCGCTCCACATCTTCGCGCGCGGCGATGAGATGATAAACCGGCAGCGTGCCGAGGAACTCCGGCGCAAACGCCAGCGCGGGCGTCTTGCCCGGCTGACTCGCGCCCGACCATCCGGGAATTCCGTCGTAGCAGAAGTACGCGAAGTTAGAGCTGTCATCGTCCGCGTACGGCACCGTGGCGCTCATGCCCACGGCATCCGTCGCCGTGACGCGGTATCGAATGAGTCGGCGATGCCGTTGCAACTCCGCAGGAATGATCGCGGTGAAAATGCCGTCACTCGCGCGCGCGTCACCGCCCATCCCATCATCGCGCATCGGCACATCGCGCCACGCTGTCGCGTACGCCGGATCGCTCTTGCGCAGATAGGCTCCCGGCTCCACCACCTGCAATTTCAGTGTCACGGCACGCACTCCGTCCGGATCAACCGCGCTCACAAAGAGCGTCGCGGCCTCGCCCGGTCGCGGCTGCGCGGGAAGCAGTGTGACCATCTCGATGGACGGCGGCGCGTTGGTAGCCCAAACCGAATTGATCTTGCCCGGCGTTGGGCGCGTGGCTCGCTTTTCACCCGTGACAAGAAATCCCGAACTGCGCCATGAACCAGACGCGGCGCTGGGCAGTGAAGGATGGATGCGCTCCAGCGAAGATCCGCCGCCCGCCGTTGCCGTCGGCCACGGAAAACCGGCTTGATAACGTACTTCGTCCACCACGCGCCGCAGGGAATCGCGCAGCGTCAGCTTCTCGGCTGTGCCGGACAGTTTGCCGGGGAATGGCCCGAACGGCTCGAATCCAAACTCCTTCTTGAACACCTGCGGATCTTTCGCCACCACAACGTAACCGCCCGGCGGCAACACTGTGCCCGGCGGAAAAGCAAATTTCTCCAGCGACCAGCCAGCGAGCGCCACCGCGTTCGTGCTGGAATTGTGCAGCTCGACAAACTCAAGCGCCCGTTTGTCGGGTGAATTGAAGTGAACCTCGTTGATCGCCACTCCGGGAAACGCCGCGCAGAGAAAGCCCGCGCAGCAACCCATGACTGTCGTGAGAATTCGAGTCATCATGCCCGTGCAATCATCTCCTACCCCGCCCGAAGCGCCAGCCCATGCGGCGGCCTTTGTCCGGTCAACTCGCGCGTTGGGTGCGCCGCTCGCTCGCGCGCAACTTGCGTTCATGCCGCTGCACCTCGCCGCGCAACAACGCCTCCGCTGACCATCCGTGGCGCTGCGCCTTTTCTGCCAAGGCAAACAACTCCCGCGCCAGCTTTGTCTTCGCCAGTTTCGTCGGCTTCGTTTCAGCGAGCAGCTTTGCTTTGCGCGCTTTCTTCACCAGCTTCTCCGCGCGCAGCAACGCCGGCAGATGTCGCGGGATGCCGTCCAGCGCACTCGCCCGCGCGTGCCGCGTGCCCTGTTTTTCAGCCCTCTTAATTTTCTCCCAATTCGCCCAGACCTCGTCCACGTCCTTCACCTTCACATCGCCGAAGACATGCGGATGACGACGGATGAGTTTCTCCGTGATGCGCCGCGCGACCTTTTCAAAATCAAATGCCCCGCGCTCGCTTCCGAGCTGGCAGTGAAAAACCACCTGCAAGAGCAGATCGCCCAACTCCTCCGCCAACTCGTGATCGTCGTTGGCCTCGATGGCGTCCATCAACTCGTACACCTCCTCGACTGCGTGGAAGCGCAGCGAGTGATGCGTTTGCTCGCGATCCCACGGGCAGCCTTTGGGCGACCGCAGTCGGGCCATCACCGCCAACAGTTCGTTGATTGCCGGTTTCTTCTTCATCGATGGAGGCTAAAGAATCACCAAGTCGTCGCGGTGAACCACTTCGACGCGCTTCAACGTGTCGGCGCGGATTTCAGTCGCGCTGAATCGGCTGACGCCGCGCGCGAATTCCGTGCCGTCTGCATCGCACAGTCGCACCACATCGCCGGCGACAAATTTGCCTTCGCACGCTGCGATGCCCGGCGGCAACAAGCTGCGGCCCTTTTCGCGCAGCGCCTTCTTGGCGCCTTCATCAATCGTCAACGTGCCTTTGGGATGATGGAAAAAAGCGATCCACCGCTTGTGCCCTTTGAGCTTGGTCGGCTTGGGAAGAAAAAGGGTTCCCTCCTCTTTTCCAGCCAGCACATCGGCCAACACCGCCGGCTTGCGTCCCGAGGCGATGACCAGCGGGATGCCGGAACGGACGGCGATCTTCGCCGCTTGGATTTTGGAAATCATACCGCCGACCGCCGTGGCGCTTTGAGTGCCGCTCGCCAAACTCTCAATCGCATCATCAATCTGTTCGATGAGCGGCAACGTGTGCGCGTTGGCCTTGCCGAAATGCTCCACCACACCGTCCACCGTGGTGAGGATGACCAGCAAATCCGCAGGCAAGAGCACGGCGACAAGGGCGGAGAGTTTGTCGTTGTCGCCGAACTTCAACTCCGTGAAAGACACCGCGTCGTTCTCGTTGATGATGGGCACGACGCCGCGTTCCAGCAATGTGACGAGCGTGTTGCGCGCGTTGAGGTGACGCTCCTTGTCGGCCAAGTCATCGTGCGTGAGCAGTACCTGCGCGACGGCTAGTTTGTGCCGCGCGAAAAGCTGTTCGTAAGTGGCCATCAACCGCGACTGCCCCACCGCCGCGCACGCCTGCAATTCGGCGAGCAGCGTCGGCCGTTTTTCAAAACCCAGCGCGCCCATCCCCGCGCCCACCGCACCGGAAGTGACCAGTACCATTTCGCGCCCGGCCTTGCGCTGCGCGGCCACCTGCGCCACCAGTCGCTCCAGTTGCGGCAAGTCCACCTGCTTGCGGCTGTCGGTGAGCACACCGGTGCCCAGCTTCAAAACCACACGGGCCGCGTTGCCAAGACATTCTGCGCGCACGCCGGTTTGTAGCGGAAATCAACACGGCCTGTCGAGCGCGCGGCCGTCTGTGCCATTCAGTACTCGACTCGAATCTGCACGCCAGTACGCTCCCCGCCATGCGCAAGGAATCACTCGAGTTTCTGCAACGCCTCGTCAACACGCCCAGCCCCACCAGCTACGAAGCCCGCGGCCAGCGAGTGTGGCTGGATTATGTCGCCGCTTTTGCCGACGAGACATACAGCGACGCCTACGGCAATTGCGTGGCCGTGCTCAA
>SIAW01000006.1 GCA_009695465.1 Pedosphaera sp. | reverse complement strand
AAAAAGGCCGGCCCCCAGTAAGTTGCGCCACGGTCTGCACGCCGCCGCGCGCACTTGGATTTGCCTCCACTGTCCGGACAGGTTAAACCTTTCCCCGTCAGCTCATGCAACACCGCCCCCTTTCCAGCGACCTCGAGGAAATCCTCCTCAAGAACAGCGACCCTGCCGGTGCCACCCTCAATTCGCTGATGCTGCACACCGAGGGGCGCGGCGTTTACTTGGTGATGGTGCTGCTCTGCCTGCCGACGCTGACGCCCGTGCCCCTGCCGGTCATCAACAACATCCTCGGCGTCGTCCTGTTTTTGATGGCGCTGAGCTTGGCCGCCGGACGCGTTCCGCGTCTGCCCAAATTCATTGGCGACCGCCGCCTCACACCTAGCCAATGGGAAAAGGTGCTCAAAGCCAGCGTCAAGGTCGTGCGCTTTCTGGAAAAATTCATCCGCCCGCGCAAGACCCAGTGGCTGGGCTGGCGCGCCGCGCGCATCATCAATGCCACGATCATGGCGCTGCTGGCCATCCTCCTCGCCCTGCCCACGCCGCCGGGCATACTGTTCGTCAACTCACTGCCTTCCATTGCCATCTTGATCATCGCGCTTGCCCAGATGGAAGAAGACGGGCTGGTGATCTGGATTGGGTACGGCGTCGCCGCCGGCGCTGTGGTCTATTTTATTTTCCTCTTCAAAGTGATGATCATCGCCGCCAAAGCATCAGGTGCGTGGCTGGCCCAATTCTGGCACAATCCGTTCTAGCGAATGAATTACCGCTGGCAGATCCATCCCGAACGCCCCGAGGCTGTGGCCGCGTTGACGCAGGCGATGAGCATCACGCCGCTGCTGGCGCAGTGCATGATCAATCGTGATGTCAGCACGCCGGCCAGTGCCGAGGTGTTTCTCCAACCCAAGCTGGGTCAACTCGCCGATCCCTTCCTGCTGCCGAACATGTCCGTCGCCATCGAGCGCCTCTTCCGTGCGCGCGCCGCGAGCGAGCCTGTCACCATCTTCGGCGATTACGACGTGGACGGCGTGAGTTCCACCGCAATCCTCGCGCTCTCACTGCGCGCACTGGGCTGGCAGGTTCACACCTACTTGCCGCACCGATTGAATGAAGGCTACGGACTCAGCCGCGACGGCGTGGAAAATTGTCTGCGCCAATATCCCACCTCGTTGCTGCTCGCGGTGGACTGCGGTTCCACGACCGCCGCCACCATCGCGTGGCTCAACGAAAACAAAGTGGACGTCATCGTGCTGGATCATCACCAGATTGGCGTGCCAGCCCCCGCCGCACTGGCGATGGTGAACCCGCATCTCGCGCCGCAAAATGACACCCCCGACTTTCGCGTGCTGTGCTCCGCGGGGCTTGCTTTCAAGATGCTGCACGCCGTGGTCAAGGAAGGACGGCAACGCGGACTGAGCGAGATGGTCGCCTTCGACATCCGCCCTTATCTGGATTTGGTCGCGCTGGGCACCATCGCCGATCTGGTCCCGTTGACTGGCGAAAACCGAACACTCGCTTCGGCGGGTTTGGAATGCCTCAACCGCACCACGCGCCCCGGGATCACCGCCCTCAAACGTTCGGCGCAGATCACCAATTCCATCGGCGTGTATGAAGTGGGCTTCCAACTCGCGCCGCGCCTCAACGCTGCTGGCCGTCTGGAAAGCGCGATGACCGCGTTGGAGCTGTTGCTCAGCACCACACCGGATGCGGCCGACACTTTGGCGCAGCAATTGGAGACCAGCAATCGCGAGCGGCAAGAGACGGAGCGCGGCATTGCCGATGAGGTCATGCAACTCATCCGCGCCAAGTTCAATCCCGCCGTAGATCAAGTCATCGTTGAAGGCCGTGCCGACTGGCACATCGGCGTCGTCGGCATTGTGGCCTCGCGCGTCGTGCGGGAATTCCATCGGCCCACCATCATCTGCGGCGGCGACGGCGAGGCACTGCGCGGTTCCGGTCGCAGCATTGAAGGTTTTGATTTGGTGTCTGCGTTGATGGACTGCACCGACCTGCTCACCAGTCACGGCGGGCATGCGATGGCGGCGGGCGTGAGTTTGCGCCCGGAAAACCTGGACGCCCTGCGCACGCGCTTGAACGCCACGGCACGCCAGCGCATGCCAGCGGAACCGTCGCGACCGGTGCTGCGCTTGGACGCGGCCAGCAATCTTTTTGATCTCACCCTGCGGCAGATGGAAGATCTGGATCGGTTGCAGCCCATCGGCCAAGGCAATCCGCCGGTGCAATTGATGTTCCGCGACCTGCAACTGCAACGACCGCCCCAGCGCATGGGCAAGCAACAGCAGCACGCCAAACTCATCGTCAGCGACGGCGCGATCACGGCGGAGGCGGTGATGTGGAATGTCACCGACGAGAACTTGCCGCGCGGCCGCTTTGACTTGGCGGCCGCGCCGCAGATCAATCTCTTCAACGGTCGGCGCAATCTGCAATTGAAGGTGCTGGACTGGCGTCGGGCCGGCAGCGAATGATTTGCCCGCGATATGGTCACGGCGATTTTGGTGGCGGCGGGTTCGGGCACGCGCATGGGCGCGGACAAACTGTTCTTGCCCGTGGCCGGTTGCCCGATCGTCGGTCACACGTGGCGGCGCTTTGATCAATCGCCCTGCATCGGGCAGATCATCCTCGTCACGCAGCCGGAGAAGCGCGAAGCGTTTGAACACCTCGCCGCGACGCTGCAACTGACCAAGCCGTGGCGCATCGTGGCGGGCGGTGCCCAGCGGCAGGACTCCGTCTGGAACGGTCTGCAAGCGGTGACGACCGAATGGGTGGCCATCCAAGATGCGGCGCGCCCGTGTACTTCGGCAGAGACCATCGAACGCACCCTCGCTGCGGCGCGGCAATCCGGAGCGGCCGTGGCGGCGCAGAAAGTGACGGACACCCTCAAGGAGGCGGACGCGCAAGGACGCATCGCGCGCAATGTGGATCGCACCCAGCTTTGGTCGGTGCAAACACCGCAGGTCTTTCGCGCCGACATCATCCGCCGCGCGTTGGCAGAGGTGCGCCAACGCGGCCTTCACGTCACCGATGACACCGCAGCCTGCGAGATTATCGGCCAGCCCGTCGTGCTGGTAGAGTGCGTCGAGCCCAATCCCAAAGTCACCACGTCGGCGGATTTGCCGCTGGTAGAAACGCTCTTGCGCGGCGAGGCCCTCACGCGCGGGTAAACCCTTGCCAAGCCATCATGCGACTTCTATCGTCGCCACAAGGTTGATGAAGATGAACAAGCGAATCATGTATGCGGCGTTGGGCGGCGTGCTCATCGTCAATTTGTATTTGGGCGCGCAGCTCTACCTGCACAGCGCCGAGGCGGACAGTCGCGAGGATGTGTACCGCAACATGGAGACCTTCACGCGCGTGCTGGAGATCGTGCGGCGCAATTATGTGGACGAGTCCAAAATCAATTACGACGAGCTGATTGATAGCGCGCTCAAGGGCATGCTCGGCCGGCTGGATCCACACAGCGAATACATGGATGCCAAGCGCTTTCAGGCGATGCAGAGCGATACGCGCGGCGAGTTCGGCGGCGTGGGTGTCGTCGTGAGCATCCGCAATAACCTCCTCACCATTGTGGCGGCGATGGATGACACGCCCGGCGCGCTCGCGGGACTGGTTGCTGGCGATCAAATCCTGAAGATCGAAGGCAAGGCCGCCGATCGTTTGTCGTTGGAGGAGGCCGTGGGGCAGATGCGCGGTAAAGCCGGCACCAAGGTCACTTTCACCGTGCGCCATCCGTCCACCGACGAGATTCGCGACGTGACCATCATGCGCGCCGTGATCAAGGTGCAGACGGTGCGCGACTTGACTGGCGGCGGTAACTATCAATTGTTGACGAACAAGATTGGCTACGTGCGGCTCGCTTCTTTTGGTGATCAGACCAGCACCGAGCTTGAAGCCGCACTGGTGAAGCTCGATCAGATGGGCGCGAAGGCGCTCGTGCTGGATTTGCGCGATAACCCCGGCGGCTTGCTGGATCAATCGGTGTGGGTGTCCGAGAAATTCCTGCCCAAAGGTCAGCTCGTTGTCTCCACCGAAGGTCGCCACGCGGCTGATCTCGAAAAGCACTCCGCCGACAGCAAGGTGAAAGTCCGGGAATATCCCGTGACCATTCTAGTCAACGGCGGCAGCGCCAGCGCCTCGGAGATTGTCGCGGGCTGCCTGCAGGATCTGAAACGCGCCACGCTCGTCGGCCAAAAAACGTACGGCAAAGGTTCCGTGCAAAGCATCCTGCCATTGCAAAATGGCGCGGCACTGCGCCTGACCACCGCCAAGTATTACACCCCCAGCCACCGCGTCATCCACGAGAACGGCATCATGCCCGATCACGTCGTGGAGATGACCGGCGATCAGATGCGCGACTTGATGCTCAAACGTTCCCCCGGCGGATTGGAGTCGTTGCCCGAGGTTGATCGCAAGCGCGTGGCTGCCGCCAGAGACACCCAGCTCGACAAAGCGCTGGAAGTGCTCTCAGCCAAACTCACCCCGCCTGCCAAGCCCGCGACTCCGTAACGCCACGGCGGTGCGGCGGCCACATGCTGTTACTGGCCATCGAGACTTCCTGCGACGAGACCAGCGTCGCCGTCCTGCGTGACGGTCGTGTGCTGGCCGCCGTCGTCGCCTCCCAAACTTCCCTGCACGCACCGCACGGCGGCGTCGTGCCCGAACTGGCCACGCGCGAGCATCTGCGCAATCTCCCGCTCTTGGTGCGGCAGACCAGCAACGAAGCCGGCATCGCGCTGGAACAATTGGATGCAGTGGCCGTGACGCAGGGGCCGGGATTGCCGCCCGCGCTGCTCGTGGGACTGCGCACCGCGCAAGGCATCGCGATGGCCGCGGGTTGTCCGGCGTACGGCATCAACCATGTCGAAGCGCACCTCTACTCGCCGTGGATCCATCCCGAGACGCGCACGATGGATTGGCCCGGCTTTCAACCGAACCTTTCGCTCATCGTGAGTGGCGGCCACACGTTGCTGGCGCATGTCGCCGCCGCCGGTCAGCACCGTGTGTTGGGCAGCACGCTCGACGACGCCGCCGGCGAATGTTTTGACAAAACAGCCAAGCTGCTGGGCTTGGGTTATCCCGGTGGGCCGGAGATTGACCGGCTGGCCGCGGGCGGGAATCCCGCCGCCTTTGATTTTCCACGGCCACTGCTCAACAGGGCCGATGATGATTTCAGTTTCAGCGGATTGAAAACTTCCGTGCGCTATTTTCTGGCGAAACAATCGGGCGCAGTCACTGCGAGTCGGCTTTCAGATTTGTGCGCCAGTGTGCAGGCGGCGATCGTGGAGGTGTTGGTCACCAAGACGATTCGCGCCGCGCGGCGGCTGGGCGTCAGTGTGGTCACTGCATCAGGCGGCGTGAGTTGTAACAGCGCGCTGCGAACTTCACTGCACAGTGCCTGCGCAGAAAACGGATTAGTGCTGCGCTTGGCGGCACCGGCGTATTGCACTGACAACGCGGCGATGATCGGACTGCTCGCCGATTGGAAAATCCGCAACGGCCTCGCGCCACTCACGGCGACGGACGACGTCCGGCCGCGCTGGCCGTTGGATGAACGCGCGGGCTGATCAGTTGCCCAGCGTTTTGCAAAAGCGCTCGAGCCGGTCCAGGCCCTTCTCGATATTCGCGAGGCTCGTGGCGTAGCTGATGCGCAGATAATCATCCGCTCCAAACGCGATGCCGGGCACTGCGGCGACCTTCTCTTGTTCCAACAACCGCGCGCAGAAGTCGGCGCTCTTGAGGCCGAGCTTGGAGATGTTCGGGAAAAGATAGAACGCGCCTTTGCTGTTCACGCAAGAGATGCCGGGGATGCTGTTGAGCTTCTGCCACGCGCAGGTGCGGCGCTTGGCGTACTCGGCGAGCCAGCTCTTCAAATGATCTTGCGGACCGTTGAGCGCAGCGACGCCGCCCTTTTGCGCGAAGCTCGTGGGGTTGCTCGTGCTGTGGGATTGGATGGCGTCAATGGCCTTGGCGATCGGCTCCGGCGCGGCGAGAAAACCAAGACGCCAGCCGGTCATGCTCCACGCTTTTGCGAGGCCGTGGACGATGATGGTGTGATCGTAGTGCGCCTGCGAGAAGCTCGCCACGCTCACGTGCTTGGCGTCGTCATAGACGAGGTGTTCGTAAATCTCATCGCTCATGATGAGCACGCCCTTCTCCACGCAGATGTCGCCGAGGGCTCTAATCTCCGCTGGCGTGTACACCGTGCCGGTGGGGTTGCTCGGTGAATTGAGGATGAACAGGCGCGAGCGCGGCGTGATGGCGGCGCGGAGTTGCTCGGGCGTGACCTTGAATTCAGTCCTGTCGCTTGTGGAGAGAATCACCGGTGTGGCTCCGGCGAGCTTCGCCATTTCCGGATAACTCAACCAGTACGGCGCGGGGATGATGACCTCATCGCCTTCCGCGCAAGTGGCGAGGATGACGTTGTAGCAGGAATGTTTACCACCGCAGGAAACGATGATCTGACTCGGCTTGTAAGTGAGACCGTTGTCGCGTTTGAATTTGTCGGCCACCGCTTGGCGCAATTCAGGAATGCCGCTGGAAGGCGTGTACTTGGTGAAACCGGCAGCGAGCGCTTGGGCAGCAGCGTCCTTGATGTGCTGCGGCGTGTCGAAGTCCGGTTCACCCGCACCGAAGCCGACGACATCTTCGCCCGCTGCTTTCATGGCCTTGGCCTTGGAATCAATGGCCAGAGTGAGCGAGGGCGCGAGCGATGCGGCGCGCGGCGAAATCTTGTAGTTCATATCCAAAGCCGGAAATGATTAGCGAGTGGCCAAGCGCGGGGCAAATGTTTTCTGCCTGCCCAAAGGCACCGCCACTCAAGTGCCGGGCACGTAGGCAAACAAATCCAGCGCACGCTGGCCGCGATCGGTCAGCGTCCACGCGCGGCCTTTCTTGAGCACCAACTTGCTGCAGCGATGCTGCGCCTCCAGCGCCTCGTCCACGGCGATCAATTCGTACGCGCCAGTCTTTGGCTTCACTACACCACTGGCCAGTGCGCGAATTCGCAGCGGCACGCCTTGCGGATTGAGATCCACTTCATACGCGACGGGCGTTGTCGCAAGCGCAGGTGCGGCGAGCAGGGCAGGGTAACGTTCGGCCAATGGCAGTGCAGATTTGTGGATGCGCACCGTGCAGAGCGCGGGCAGGGCGGTGATGTAGCTGCGCAGGCTGAATGCAGCGCGCGCTTCATTCTGCTTGAGCAAGAGCGCGGCGGGATCCAGTCCGAGCAAGTTCTGTCCGTTCCAATTTCCAAATGGATTGGGACTGGGATCTTTGTACCAGTGTCGCAGACAGGCGTCGAAATGCGGGCTGCCCAATAGGCCAATCTCAAAATGCAGATGCGCGCGTTCGCGCGGGATGGCGGACTTTGCGCTGCGCCCCAGCGTGCCCAACGTCTGCCCAGC
This sequence comes from Pedosphaera sp., assembly GCA_009695465.1. GTDB lineage: Bacteria > Verrucomicrobiota > Verrucomicrobiia > Limisphaerales > UBA1100 > SYLI01. The sequence continues at coordinate 40,473 of SIAW01000006.1, read as the reverse complement.
CTGCACGACGCTCTGCGGCCGGATGTCCGCATGGATTTCCCGCAGGTGCGCGTACAGGGTGTAAATCGTCAGTTGATCAATCTCGTGCAGCACGACGATGTACTGTCCGTAGTCCGAGGCACTGGCGGCGCGATTGACAAACGCCACGCGCCCCGGCGCCGCGCAGTGCACAGGGTCAATCGGCTCGCCTTGCGTGTCGCGCGAGAGGCATTGGATGTCGATGCCTTCATGGAAACGCGTGCCGCTATTTCGTACGCAACCAAATGCGCCGCTGCTCCACGGATAATCTGGCCCGGTCGCGGTGAAGAATCGCGGCTCGCCACCGGTGTCAAACAGGGCGCGATTGGCCGTCGGCAACTGGAAACGAATGGGCGCAGGAGTTGGTGGGGTGACAGCGGTCGGGGACTTCGGGACAGGGTCGCTGTCGCCGCACGCTGCGAGTGCGAAGAGGCACAAGCAAAACCAAACAGGCGAAGGGCGGCCAGCAGGCATTTACGGATTGATTGCCTTGCGGGCTTTGTTGAGGCCGCCCACCAAACTTTCGGCATCCTCTGGAGTGGAGTCTGGCGTGAACACGACTAAGCCCGTGGGATTATTTTGGCGCACGGGATACGTGCCGACGCAGCGATGCAATTCCTTGCCGTCTTTGCCGCGAAAGACAGCCAGTAAAAACAAGCGCTGCCCTTTGTGTTCGCCCGTCGTCATGTCGAGCAGATGCGTCCCGCGCTCATTCATTCTGAGCGCGACCCGGCACGTGCCATCGGGGTCGCGCAGGACTTCTGCGCGATCCAGATGCGGCATGGGATCAAAGACGGGCTTGCGCTCAATCCATGCCTCGCGCGGATTGCTGCGCACCCACGAGACTGGAAATGATTGCAGCGGGTCGCGTCGAAGAGTTTCAACGAAGAAGACGAGGAGCGCGTTGTTTTGCGCCAAGGCGAGGTCTGGAAAATCTGTCTGGTGCGGCGCATCCACCTTCGCGGAAACCTTCGCTGGCTCTGGCGTTGAACATGCAGCCATGACGAGAGCCATGACAGTTGCGGTGAAAAAATGCTTGCTGGAAAATTTGGTCATCATCACATTCCCTCCACGAGAAACAAAAGTACAACCCAGTAGTGAAGTAAAGCAGCAGTTATGAGCCAACAATACAATAAGGTCCAAAAACGCAAACGCCGGGTGAGCCGCCTCAAACGCAAAGCAGTCGCCCACAAGAAGGGGAAGGGCAAAGCCAAGACTGCCAAGACCACCAAGAGCAAGTAGAGGCCCGTCAAACTTTTCATGGAACCCCGCCCGTGCGGGGTTTCTTTTTTGTGAGCAAGCGTTCTGCCGCCGATCTTCCGTGGCAATTCCCGCGCTGGTTATTCACAACTACCTCTCTGATGGGAGGCGTGCTTGTGATTCACTTCACAAACTTAGCTGAACACACGGCCAGCACAGTGTTTTCTGCTGGTGTTAAACACCCGACCGGCACGGCGGCTGGTAAATAACTACCTCATAAGATTGGGTAGTCAGCATCGAAGTCCGTGCTATAGTGTCCTTGTTCTTCGAAAGAGGAATTGGTTCATTGAAAGAACTGGGAAGGAAGGTTGACTTCGGTCAATTGGATGTTCCTTGGATAATCCCGGGTGACCGGGAGAAAGGGTCGGCTAGGTTAGTTGGTCGGCCCCCTTCAATCCGGCTGTGCGTTCGCTTCGGCGGGCGTTGCGGTTGGGGAAATTGGAGGCAGGATTCACCGGATCCGTGGGGAGTTGGTTTGTTGGCTCTTGGCGCGAGTTAGGAGTTGATGGGCTGGTTCATAAGCACCTGCGGGTCTGGCCGTGAGGGGCGATTAGGCACCGCTCTGAATCTGGGTGGTTGGACATCTGGGTGCTGCAGCTTTAACGGGCTGTGGTGCGGAATAATGGTCTGAGCTTGTGCCGAGCGAGGATCTGATCGCAGTTACCGAGAAGGTAACGGTTGCTACTGTGTTACTAGCGCGGCGTGAGCCGAAAATTGGTCAGAAATGACCAGCCGAACGAAATCCGCTGAAAGGCGGGACAAGGTCGGGGTTTACGCCGGGAAAGACACGCACTCTGGGCAAGAGGCGTGAAAACTTTCCACCACGTCGGCGATGTGAAAAAACACATCGCTGTCATGCAAGCGAAACGCAACCTGAGAGTTAAGAGGCGAGACCCGTCGCGCGGGGTAAGTGCCGCCAAAAGCGGTGGCTGTCCTGTGCTGAGTGGTAAAGAGGTGAATGACTTGTATACGTCTCTTTACCTGGTCCGCAGGTTCGAGGCCGCAATCTTGAGCCAAAGCGGGCGAACAAGCCTCACTCGAAAATTCAGTAGCTGAAAAGCTCTGGACGGCCCCGCTATGAGGCCGACAACTCCGCATGTCACGGAGAGTAGCGTCGGGAAGCCGTCAACCTGCTTGCAGGTGCCTAATGATGGTGTTGGGAAAGAGAGCATGGCGAACTCCCACCCCCCATTGACCCCCGTTCGACCGTAAGGTCGGGCGGGGGTTCTTGTTTTCATTCTTGCAAGCTGGACTGTGGACTGACAATTTCGCGCCTCCAACAACTCCTGACGCATGGGTAAAATCTATCAAGACATCGTGGAAACGGTCGGGCACACCCCTTTGGTGCGACTCAATAAAGTGACCGCAGGCTTGGAAGCGACGGTGCTGCTCAAGTGCGAATTCTTCAACCCGGCGGGGAGCGTCAAAGACCGCATCGGCATGTCCATGATTCAGGCTGCGGAGCGCGATGGTCGTCTCAAGCACGGCACGGTCATCGTCGAACCCACCAGCGGCAACACCGGCATCGCGCTGGCCTTTGTTGCGGCGGCGCGCGGTTATCGGCTCATCCTCACCATGCCGGAAACGATGTCGGTGGAACGCCGCACGCTCTTGGCACTGTTCGGCGCAGAACTCATTTTGACTCCCGGCCCGTTGGGAATGAAAGGCGCCATCGCCAAGGCTGAAGAGATTGCCAAGAAACTGCCCAACGCGTGGATCCCGCAGCAGTTCAATAATCCGGCCAACCCGGAGATCCATCGCCTGACCACCGCTGAAGAAATCTGGGCTGACACCGACGGGAAAGTGGACATCATCATTGCTGGCGTCGGCACGGGCGGCACGCTCACCGGATGCTACGAAGTGATTCATCAGCGCAAACCCACGTTCCGCGCCATCGCGGTGGAGCCAATGGATTCGCCCGTCATCAGCCAGACGTTAGCCGGTGAAAAGCTCACGCCTGGCCCGCACAAGATTCAGGGTACAGGTGCTGGGTTTGTGCCGGAGAACTTGCATCTCAAAAATGCGGCAGGCCAACCGCAGATCACCGAGTGCGTGAAAGTTTCCAACGACGCGGCATTCATCATGGCGCGGCGATTGGCGAAGGAAGAGGGAATCCTTGCGGGCATCTCATCGGGGGCGAACGTGCATGCGGCCATCGAGGTGGCCAAGCGCCCGGAAAATCGCGGCAAGTGCATCGTCACCGTGGCGCCATCCACCGGCGAGCGCTACCTCAGTACGGTGTTGGCAGAAGAAGCGCGCGCGGCCGTTGCCGACCTGAAGGCAGAGGCGCCAGAAGGCGCGTAGCCATTTTCTTGTTGCAATAGGTTTGGCGAGTGCTTATACAAGCCGCCCAGAAGCTTCTGCTTCAAGGTGTTTCTTGGTTCAAGCAGCAGGTTTTCGTGAAGTTCAATTAATTCAGTGAGGGATTTCCCTTGGCGGATCCAGTTTCAAACATGATCAAACCGACGACTCCCTGTCCAGAGGTGGGTGAAGGCTATCTGGAAGTTTCGGAAAAAGGCTTTGGCTTCCTTCGTTCTCCTGGCAACCGATTCCAATCCAAGCCGACGGACATCTTTGTCACGCCCGACATGATCAAGCGCAACTTTCTGCGCGAAGGCTGTCACGTCGTGGGCAAGCTGCAGCCGCCGCATCGCGGCAATAGTCCGCAGCTCAAGTTCATTGATATCGTCAACGGGATGCCCCACGCCGAGTACGTGCAGAGGACGCGGTTTGAAAATCTGACCACGATTGATCCCATCGAGAAGTTTCAGTTGGAGACCACGCCCGACCTGTTGGAGACGCGCATCATTGACCTCGTGACGCCCATCGGCAAGGGCACCCGCGGATTGATTGTCGCGCCGCCGCGCACCGGCAAGACGACCATCCTCAAGCAAATCTGCAACGCCATCACCACCAACCATCCCACCGTGAAAGCTGTGGTGTTGCTGATTGATGAGCGGCCCGAGGAAGTCACCGACTTCGAACGCTCCGTGAAAGCCGAGGTCATTGCCTCTTCCAACGACATGGATTTGGAGACGCACGTGCGCCTCTCGCGGTTCACCATCGAGCGCTGCCGGCGCATGGTGGAATGCGGCTACGATGTGTTTCTGTTGCTGGACTCGCTCACTCGCGTCGCCCGCGCCTATAACAACGCGCACGGTGGCAGTGGCCGTACGATGTCCGGTGGTGTGGATGCTCGTGCGCTGGAAATCCCGCGCCGCATGTTTGCTGCCGCGCGCAAGATTGAGCACGGCGGATCGCTGACCATCATCGCCACCGCCTTGATAGACACCGGCAGCCGCATGGACGAACTCATCTTCCAAGAGTTCAAAGGCACCGGCAACATGGAGTTGATTCTCGACCGCAAACTATCCGAGCGCCGCCTCTTTCCCGCCATTGACATCCCCAAGAGCGGCACGCGCAAAGAAGAGAAGCTCTTTCCCGCAGAACATCTGGAGCCGATCCGCCGCCTGCGCCGTACCATGGTGGATCTCAATCCTGTGGACGCCATGGAGACGCTCATCGGTGCTCTCAAGAAGCACAAGACCAACGCCGAATTACTTTCCAAGCTCAAGACTTGAGTCGTAATCTCCCTGCATGAAAGGGAGGCAAGGGAAGCCCAGTCGAGCGCAGCTTCATTCGCGGCCGCCGCTGGAGCGGATGGTAAAGATCCATGCCGCCCTGCAGCAGGGCGATCATCCCAACGCCACCACGTTGGCGCGTGTGCTGGAGACCAGCACCAAGACCATTCACCGCGACGTCGGCTTCATGCGCGACCGCTTGCTCTTGCCCATCGAATTCTCCGCAGCGCGCAACGGCTATTTTTACACCAGCCCAGTGGAGTCCTTTCCGATGCTTGAAGTCCGGGAAGGGGAACTCTTCGCCTTGCTCATCGCCGAGAAAGCGTTGCAACAATATCGCGGCACGGCATTCGAGCGGCAATTGACGGACGCATTCCAAAAACTTTCTGCAGCCTTGCCGGATACCGTTTCCATCCGGCTTGAAGATTGGGATCAAGCCGTCTCCTTCCAACAGACCAGCCAGGCAAAACTGGGGCAGGAAGTCATCGACGATCTCTGCCGTGCTGCTGCGCAACGCCAACAATTAAAACTGACCTATCACACGCCGGGGACAAGCTCGCCCAAGGTGCGCGTGGTGGATCCGCACCACGTCGCCAATGTCAACGGCGAGTGGTACCTGTTCGCCTTCGATCATCTGCGCAAAGCGATGCGCACTTTTTCGCCCGGGCGCATCCTCGCCCTCGCGGAGACCGGCAGCACGTTTGTCCGGCGCGCAGGATTTTCGGTGGAGAAACATTTGGCCGGCGCCTTCGGTGTCATGTCAGGCCCGACCATGCACGACATCCAAATCCGATTTGCCGCCGAGGTCGCGCATCTCATCCGCGAAAAGAAATGGCATCGCACCCAGAAACTCGCGGAGTTGCCCAACGGCGGCGTTGAGCTGTCGCTGCGACTGAATCATCTGGCGGAGATTCGCCGGTGGATTCTGGGTTGGGGCAGCGCGGCCACAGTACTGGCACCGCCGGAATTGCAGCAGCAAATCGTCGAGGAAGCACAGCGCATTATTGCCCAGCGCACATGAACTCCAGCCCAATATCAAAGTGTTGACAGGCGGGAGGTTGGATAATCTAATTTCGCCGTGGCCGCACCATATCTAGTGCAGCCATAAGCAAGCACGCCCATATAATGGGTAAAGGAAGGTTTTGATGTACCTGAAGAGCCTCAAAGCAGTTGGGTTTAAGTCTTTTGCCGAAAAGACCGTCCTCAATTTTGAGCCGGGCATTACGGCCATTGTCGGCCCCAACGGCTGCGGCAAGTCCAACATCTCCGACGCCATTCGCTGGGTGTTGGGCGAGCAATCCGCCAAGGCCCTGCGCGGGGGCGAGATGGCCGACGTGATTTTCAGCGGCACCGAAGGGACAGCCGGTCGGCGCCCGTTGAGCATGGCGGAGGTCTCACTCACTCTGGGCGACGTGGATCAAGAGCATCTGAAGGCCGCCGGGGTCGGGCTGGAGTACAACGAGATCACCGTGACGCGCCGGGTTTTCCGCGATGGCGAGAGCGAGTATTTTCTCAACGACACACACTGCCGCCTGCGCGACATCCAGCAACTATTTCTCGGCACGGGCATCGGGCGCGCCAGCTACAGCATCATGGCGCAAGGGCAGATCACCAAGATCATCCAGAGCCGCCCGAATGATCGGCGCGCCATTTTTGAGGAGGCCGCTGGGATCACCAGATTCAAACAGCAAAAGACCGAGGCCCTCCGCAAGCTGGAGCACACCGATCAAAACCTGCTGCGCCTGGACGATATCATCCGCGAGATCAAGCGGCAGATCGGCTCGCTCCAACGGCAGGCGGGCAAAGCCAAGCGCCACCAGAAGTTGAGCGAGGAATTGCGCCATCTGGAAACCCAGCTCGCGCGCCACGAATGGGATCTTGCGGAGAGCGACCTGCGCCGCATGCGCGACCAAGCCGAACGCGTGCGTACCGACATCGAGTCCAACTCCGGCGTGCTGTTAGTCGAAGAGAACACGCTCAAACAAATCCGGAATCGCCTCGCTGATTTGGATCGTCAAGTCAGCCTCGTGCAACAGCGCGCTGTGGAACTGCGCGCCACAGTGGATCGTCACGAGTCGCGCCTCCAATTCAATCAAGAGCGCCGCTCCGAAACCGCGGGCCAACGCGCCAGTGCCCAACGTGACATCGAGGAAGTGCGCGAGCGCCACGTTGCCATCGAGGCCGAACTGACTTCTATCGCCCAGCAGCTCGCAGACTTTTCCACCACTTTGAAAGCTGCGCAGAACTTTGCCGGCGAACGGCAAGTGGCAGTGGAGCAAGTCACCGCGGCAGCGCGCCAATGCCAGACTGATTTGGATCGCGCGCAGGCAACGTCCCATGCGATGGCCGACCGCGCCACCCATCTGCGCGCCAATCTGGGCGCTCTTGAACTACAAAAACAAAATCAGGCGCAGCGGTTGGAGCGGCTTTCTGCGGAGAAAATCCAGTTGGAGGAGGAGCGCAAGCAGCTTGAAATCCGCCTGCACGATTTCGATCAGTCGAGCCAGTCCGAACAACTGGGCGTCGTCACGCAGCGCGGCACCGTGGCGCAACGCCAAGCGCGCCTTGCGGAAATTGACACTCAACTGGACGCGACCAACACCGCGCTCGATGAATTGATGCGTCGCCAAGCGAGCCTGCGCACCCGCCGCGATGTGCTGCAGCAACTGGTGGACAGCCGCGAAGGTTTCGCTGCCAGCGCACTGGCGGTGTTGCTGGAACACCCGGAAGCGCGCGGTTCATTGGCTGACAATCTGCGCGTGCCGCCTCCGTTTGTGGCGGCGATTGAAGCTGCGCTGGGCGCAAACCTGCAGGCGATTTTCGCGGAGCGCCCGCAGGCAGCGCACAGCATCCTTGCGAGTCTGTCGAAGACTGCTGCCGGTCGCGTCCACATCATCCCGCTGGATTTGGTGGGAGAGAATTTACAGAGCACGCCTGTTGCGGAGTTGCCGGCTGGGGCCAAGCGCGCGGCGGAAGTTGTGGAAGTAGGTGAGGCATTCGCGCCTGCTGTTGCGGCGTTGCTTCGTGACACACTCGTCGTGGAGGACTTGGCGGCCGCTGCGGAAATCTGGAGTGCCACCGGCGGGCAATTCACGCTGGTGACTCGCGCTGGGGAAGTGCTGAGCCGGCAAGGTGTTTATTCCGGCGGCAATGCGGGGGCGAGTGGGCCGCAGTCCATGTTGGGCCGCAAGAACGATATCACCACGCTCAACGAGCAGCTTGCTGTGTTGGTCCCGCAAATCGAGGCCGCGAGCAAAGGCAAAGGCGCGTTGTTGGCGGAGCAGACTGAACTGCGCGCCAGCCTGCAGGCCGCGCGCACGGAATTGTCCACGCGCGAAGTGGCTGTCGCCGGACGGCAAGGCGAACACAAAGCGTTGCGGCATGCGCTGCAGGTGTTGCAGCAAAAGATTGAGACGGTGATCTACGAGATCCAATCGCTGGCGGATCAGGATCGTGCTGGCAAAGCGAAGGCTGCCGAATTGCAGGCGAACTTGGCGGGCTTGGAACACGAGAGAACCGAGGCTCAGTTGCGGTTGATGGAACTGCAGACCGCGTTGGATCAACTGCGCCAGTCGCGCGATGAGGCGATGGAAAAGTTGACCGAGGCGCGGATTCAATTGGCTGCTGCCCAGCAGCGCGAGTCCGCGTTGATTGAGCGTCGGCAGCCGTTGCAGGAACGCTTGGCGGAGCAACTGCGCACGGAGCAGCGGGCGAAGGCAACCTTGGTGGATTGCGGCCGGCGTGAGTTGCAGTTGGAGCAGGAGGATGTGGAATCGCAGGCGGAAGTGGCGCGACTGCAAGTGGAGCGCGACCAAATTTCCGGGCAGACCGCCGCGCTCGTCGAGCAGCGCAATGGCGCGGCTTCGGAGGCGGAGTCCAAAGATCTGTCGCTCTCCAATCGCAGGAACACGCTCAACGATTTGCAGGCGGAGAAGAACACGCTGGACGTGGAGTTGGCGCAGAAGGAAATGGGGCAGCGCCATCTGGTCGAGCGTGTGCTGCAAAAGCATCAAGTGGATCTCGCCACCATCCGCAGCGAGTGCATCACGATCACCATCACGGATAACGGGCAGGCCACGGTGGAAACGCTGTCGCCCGACGAGATGGCGGCGGGCGGCGCGGCGACCAACTGGCAGGCGGTGCGCGAGCGCGTAGTGGATTTGCAGGAGAAGATTGACGCGATGGGGCCGGTGAACTTGGTGGCGATTCAGGAGTACGAGGAGGTCGAGCAGCGGCACAATTTCCTGACGGCGCAGCATCTGGATTTGGTGAGCGCCAAGAGCGAGTTGATGGAGGTGATTAACCGCATCAACAAACAGTCGCGCGAGATGTTCACGGAAACCTTTGCTAAGATCCGCGAGAATTTCCGGCACAATTTCCCTGACCTCTTTGGCGGCGGCAAGGCGGACTTGGTGCTCACCGAGGAAATCGACGCGTTGGATAGCGGCGTGGAAATCATGGCGCAACCGCCGGGCAAACATCTGCGCAGCATCTCGCTGCTCTCCGGCGGCGAGCAGACGATGACGGCCGTGGCGTTGCTCTTCTCCATCTATCAAGTGCGGCCCAGCCCGTTCTGTGTGTTGGACGAACTGGACGCGCCGCTGGACGATTCCAACATCGAGCGCTTCCTCAACAAGTTGAAGAGCTTCCTCGCGCACTCGCAGTTCCTGGTCATCACGCACAACAAGCGGACGATCGCCGCTTCGGATGTGCTCTACGGCGTGACGATGCAGGAACGCGGCGTGAGCCGGATTGTCAGCGTGAAATTCTCGGCAGACGGCACGCCGTCCCGCAATGCGCCGCCGCCGGACGTGATGAGCGATACGCAGAATGGCAACGGCTCGGCTGCTCGCGAATCCGAAGAAGTCTTTTTGGCAAAGTAGCCGCGTGATGTTGCGCTGCGGCGCGCTGATTTTATTTCCACGGCACGCGCTCCGGATGTTGTGCCTTGCCTTCCTCATTTTCAGTCCGTAGCGTTTGCGGCTTATGGCGAGTGATGCCGAGAAGGTTGTGATCATCGGATCGGGCTGCGCGGGCTACACGGCGGCGTTGTACACGGCCCGGGCAAATCTGCGGCCGTTGCTGCTCACGGGCGCCATGCCCGGTGGTCTGCTGACGACCACGAGTATCGTGGAAAATTTTCCAGGCTTTCCCGAAGGGGTGGACGGCACGGATCTCATGATCCGCATGCAGCAGCAAGCCGAACGGTTTGGCGCGCGCGTGCAATTTGGTAGTGCAGTCGAGGCAGTGGATTTTTCCCAGCGCCCATTCAAACTCACGGTGGACGGGGAAGAGGTGCGCGCGTTGACGGTGATCATCGCGACGGGCGCGGGCCATCGGCATCTCGGTTTGGAGAGCGAAGATAAACTCGAAAAAAAGGGCGTGACCTATTGCGCCACCTGCGATGGCGCGCTGCCGCCATTCCGCAATCAGCCGTTGGTGGTGGTGGGCGGTGGCGATTCCGCCTGCGAAGAGGCGACCTTTCTGACGCGGTTCGGTTCGCGTGTTTATTTGATCCATCGCCGCGACCAGTTGCGCGCCTCCAAGATCATGGCTGAGCGCGTGCTTTCCAGTGACAAGATTGAGCCGATCTGGGATTCGGTGGTCACCGATGTGCTGGACGTGCAGCAGGACAAGGTGACGGGCGTGCGCATCAAAAATCTCAAGACGAATGCGGAGCGCACGTTGCCCTGCGCCGGCGTCTTTGTGGCCATCGGGCATGTGCCCAACACTCAGTTGTTCCAAGGTCAGATTGACTTGGATGACGCAGGCTATGTGATCCGGCACAGCGGTGCGCAGACTAATGTGCCCGGCGTTTTTGTGGCCGGCGATTGTTCCGATCACGTCTATCGCCAAGCCATCACCGCTGCCGGGATGGGCTGCCAAGCGGCCATCGAAGCCGAGCGATATCTTGCGCTGCAAAATATTTGAGCCATGAAAGCGCGCCGCGGCCACATCCAACGAGAGACCCGCGAGACGGCGATTGATTTGCGCCTGTGCATTGACGGCAAGGGCAGGGCGGATGTGGCGACAGGCATCGCGTTCTTTGATCACATGCTCGACCTCTTCGCCAAACATTCGCTGTGCGACGTGACGTTGCGCTGCAAAGGCGACCTGCAGGTGGACGCGCATCACACGGTGGAAGATTGCGGGTTGGTGTTGGGGCAGGCGTTCGCGCAGGCGCTGGGCGAGAAGCGCGGCATCCGCCGGTATGGCACGGGATTTGATCCGCGCAATCCGCTGTGCGGCGAGGCGCACGTGCCGATGGATGAAACATTGGCGCGCTGTGTCATTGATTTCAGCGGGCGCCCGCACTTGGTCTGGCGCGGGTTGGACAAGCTGGCCTTTCGCGTTTCTAAACTGGAGAGGCAGCAGGACATGTCCAGCGCATTCCGGTTCGGGCTGGCGCGGGAATTTTTCCAGGCGTTTGCCAACGAGGCGCGCTGCAATCTGCACTTGGAATTGTTGTACGGACAGGAGTCGCATCATGTGGTGGAGGCGCTGTTCAAGGCATTTGCCAAAGCCACGGACTTTGCCTGCCAGCGCGATCCGCGTGTGGGCGGGGCAGTGCCGAGCACCAAAGGGCGCTTGGCCAATTAGCGGTTGAATGCACCGGCGTTGCCCCCGTCTGACATGTCTCGTTTGGATCCAAAAACTGCAATCGACGATGTGCTGGTGCGTTCGGCACAGAACGGAAACACCGGCCCGTACGAGGAGCTGGTCTTCCGCCATCGCGACAAGATTTATGCGCGCGCCTTCAGCATGCTGCGCAATGAAGACGAGGCGATGGATATTTCCCAAGAGGCGTGGATCAAAGGTTGGCAGCGCCTGAAGCAGTTCAAGAGGGATGCGAGTTTCACCACGTGGATGACGCGGATTGTCATCAACCTGTGCCTGGATTTTCTCCGCAAAAAACAGCGGCAACAGACCGACTCGCTGCAGCAGATGGAGGAAGATTCGGGCAGCGTGGAGCGGCGGATGCCGATGGTGATCATCAATCCGACGGCGGGCATGGAGCGCGAGGAGCTGCTCGCGGAGATTGATCGCGGCATGGCCAAGCTGAGTTACGAACATCGCACCGTGCTGATCATGCACGAGTACGAAGGGTTGGAGTACAAGGAAATCGCCAAGGCGATGCACTGCTCCATCGGCACGGTGATGAGCCGGCTATTTTACGCGAGGCGGCGGTTAGCATCTTTGTTAACTGCGTTGAATAAGTCCAAGCGGAGTTAGGTCAAGTTACTAGTTCGAGGCACAGATGAACGACGAGATACAGATGAAGATTCAGGCGTGGGTGGACGGGGAACTTTCCACCAAAGAAGCCGCAGTGATGGCGGCGTACGTCGCGACCCATCCCGAAGCCAAAGCAACGGCGGATTCCCTGCGCGCATTGCATGGGGCGATGGCGGGAAGCGAAGTCGTGCGCCTCGTGCCAGAGACGCGGGAGTTCTATTTTTCAACGATTCAGCGCGGGATTGAGCTGCGCCATGAAGACGCCCAAATGCCTGCTGCAGTGACGTTGTGGCGGGAATGGTGCCGCCAATGGCTTGTGCCGGCGGGTGGTTTGGCAATGCTGATTGCCGCAATTTTGACGGTCGGCCCGGAGTGGGAAGGTTCTACAGTGAACATTCCGGCACCGAAACATAATCGGCCAGCACCGGCGCCCGCCGCTATTACTGAAGCGCCGACGGCCAGTGCTGAAAATGAGGCAGGCCCTGAAAAGATTAATGTGTCCAGCCTTCAACTCAATGGCGGGGCCAATCCGACGGCGCCGCAGATTCCGCAAGACGATTTGCGGAATGCGCCTTCCATCGAGAATCCGGATCGGTAATCTGAGATTCAAACAGCCCTTTTGAAAATCGCCCTGCGGGGCGATTTTTTGTTTCCAATCCGAGTGGCGAGTTACTCACAGGCCCAATATGTAGTGGGCAACGTCGCGTGAGCCGCCTATATTTTGTGGCTCGCAAGTGCTGCGGGGGATGAAATAACTGGCGCAGCAACGGTGGCATTGTACAATGGTGGCCGTTGCTTTTGCATTTGCGCATCGTTGCGCGAATGAACCTGTTTGCTGCTGGAAAAATCGATGACCAATACTGCTTCGACAGAGAAATACGACGCGTCAAAAATTGACAAGCTGGAGGGGCTGGAGGCTGTTCGCAAGCGGCCCGGCATGTACATCGGCGATCCCGACGAGCGCGGGTTGCACCACTGCGTCTTTGAGGTGGTGGACAATTCCATCGATGAGCATCTGGCTGGCCATTGCAAGCGCATCGAGGTGAACATCCATGTGGACGGTTCGCTTTCCGTTCGCGATGACGGCCGCGGAATCCCGGTGGACATTCATCCCAAGTTCAAGATTCCTGCACTGGAACTGGTGCTGACCAATCTGCACGCGGGTGGCAAGTTCGGGCAGGGTGCCTACAAATATTCCGGTGGGCTTCACGGGGTGGGTGCCAAGTGCGTCAATGCTCTCTCGGAATGGTTCAAGGCCGAAATCTCGCGCGAGGGCGAGGTGCATCACATGGCCTTTGCGCGCGGCAAGACCATTGGCAAACTTGAGGTCATTGGCACCACCAAAGGCACGGGGACGTTGATCACCTTCAAGCCCGACGCCGAAATTTTCACGATCACCACCGAATTCAAATTCCATCTCCTGGCCAATCGCATGCGCGAGCTGGCCTACCTCAATCCGGGAATCGAGATGGTGCTGACCGATGAGCGCGAGGAAAATAAGACCGAGACCTTTTTCTATCGCGACGGCATCGAGCAATTCGTCCGCCAACTCGGGCGCAATCGCCAGGCCATCCACGCCAAGCCCGTGGTGTTGGCGGCGCAAAAGGACGAGGTGCTGGTCGAGTGCGTCCTGCAATACAACGACGGCTACAATGAGCAGGTGCTCTGCTTTGCCAACTCGATTGCCAACACCGACGGCGGCACGCACATGACGGGGTTGCGGACGGCGTTGACGCGCGCCATCAATCAATATTCCAAAGCCAACAATCTGCTGAAGGAAAAGGATCCGAGCATCTCCGGCGACGATGTCCGCGAAGGATTGATCGCCGTGCTGAGCGTCAAGCTGCCCAACCCGCGCTTCGAATCGCAGACGAAAGTTAAACTCGTCAACACCGAGATCGAGGGTGTGGTTTCCACGGTGATCTATGATGGGCTGATGCACTTTTTTGACACCAACCCTTCGGTGGCCCGCAAGATCGTGGACAAGTCACTCACGGCAGCACGTGCTCGCGAGGCTGCACGCAAGGCGCGCGAGACCGTTCGCAAAAGCGCGATGACGGGCGGCGGGTTGCCCGGCAAGTTGGCGGACTGTTCTGACCGCGATCCGGCCAACACGGAGCTGTACATCGTCGAGGGCGACTCCGCTGGTGGCTCCGCCAAGCAGGGGCGCGACCGGAAATTCCAGGCTATCCTGCCCATTCGCGGCAAGCTTATCAACGTGGAGAAGGCGCGCCTGAACAAGGTGCTGGAGAACACGGAAATCCGGACGATGATCACCGCCGTGGGCACGGGCATCGGATCGGGAGAAGGGGAAGGCGCGTTTGATTTGAGCCGGCTGCGCTACCACAAGATCATCATCATGACCGACGCCGATGTGGACGGCAGCCACATCCGCACGTTGCTGCTCACGTTTTTTTATCGGCAGATGCCCGAGCTGATCAAGCGCGGTTTTGTGTACATCGCCCAGCCGCCGCTCTACCAAGTCGCGCGAAAGAAGCGTGTAGAATATGTGCAGGATGACAACGCGCTCACTCGCATCCTGATCACGTTGGGCACGGAGGATGTGAAGCTCAAGAATCTGGCCAACGACCAAATGCTGACGGCGCAGCAACTGCGCGATGTGTTGGCGCTTTTGGAAACGATGGACAAGTATGCGCGCTCCATCAAGCGGCACGGCGGCAATTTCTCAGACTACCTGACCCACCGCGACAAGTCGGGCGAACTCCCGACGCACATGGTGAAAGTGCGCGAGGGCAACGACGAGAGCGTCCACTATTTCCACAACGAAACCGAGCTGGCGGCGTTCAGCAAAAAGAACACGGATCTGCGGCTCTTCGGTGATGCCCCGGAAAACGAGGCGGACGCTGATGCGGGCAAAGTCAAAAACGGAACCCGCCGCGCGACGCATGTGGAATTGCACGAGAGCAAGCCCGTGGCGGAACTGTTGGCGCAGCTCGGGAGCAAGGGACTTTCGGTTCAGGATTATTCTGCCCACGACAAACCGCTCTTTGAACTTCATGACGGCGAAGGTGACAACCGGAAAACGATACCGCTCTTTTCTGTCGCGGAGATTCTGACGGCGGTGAAGGAAGTCGGGCGCCGCGGCATCCAGCTCAAGCGATTCAAGGGTCTGGGTGAAATGAACCCCAAAGAACTTTTCGTGACGACGATGAATCCAGGCTCGCGCAAACTGCTGCGCATCGAGCTGACCGATGCCGTGGAGGCAGAGGAGATGTTCACCCGGCTGATGGGCGAAGAGGTGGAGCCGCGCCGGCAGTTCATTCAGGACAACGCCCTCAACGTCCGCAACCTCGACGTCTAATTTCTCCCGCACGCAATGGACAATAAGAATAAGAAGGACGATTTGCCGATTAAGAGCACCCCGCTGTTCGCCGCGGGCGAACACGTGGAGGCGGTCAATGTCGCCGACGAGATCAAAAACTCGTTTCTGGATTACTCGATGTCCGTCATCATCTCCCGCGCATTGCCCGATGCGCGCGACGGACTCAAGCCCTCTCAGCGCCGCATCCTCTTTGCGATGCACGAGCTTTCACTTTTCCCGGGGCGCAAGCCGTACAAGTGCGCGAAGATCTGCGGTGACACCAGCGGTAACTATCACCCGCACGGCGAGGCCGTCATCTATCCGACGCTCGCCAACATGGCGCAGTCGTGGTCCATGCGGGAGACGCTCATCGAAGGCCAAGGCAATTTCGGCAGTGTGGAAGGCGATCCGCCCGCCGCGATGCGTTATACCGAGGCGCGCCTGACGCACTTGGGCAGCGCGTTGATGCAGGACATGGAGAAGGGCACCGTGGATTGGGTGCCCAACTACGACGAGCGTCTGCATGAGCCCACGGTGTTCCCCGCCGCGTTCCCCAATCTACTGGTCAACGGCGGCACGGGCATCGCCGTCGGTATGGCCACGAATATCCCGCCGCATAATCTGGGCGAGATTATCGAAGGCATCTGCGCGCAGATTGATAGTCCGGGAATCACCGTCAAGCAGTTGATGAAGCACATCAAAGGGCCGGACTTTCCCACCGGCTGCACGGTGTGCGGGCTGGCGCCGATCACACAGTATTTCGAGACGGGGCGCGGCTCGATGAAAGTACGCGGCAAGCTTGGCGTGGAGCAGATGAAGAACGGCAAGGATCAGATTGTCATCACGGAGATCCCTTACAACGTCAACCGCGCCGTGCTGGTGTCGCGCATTGCGGAGTTGGCCAATGAAAAGGTGCTCCCGGAGATCACTGCGGTGCGCGATGAGTCCGACGAGAATACGCGCGTGGTGATCGAGTTGAAGCGCGACGCGGTGGCCAAGGTGCTCATCAATAATCTCTACAAGCACACGTCGCTGGAGACCAGTTTCAGCGTCAACATGCTGGCGATTGATCATGGCCGCCCAAAGACGCTGGGTCTCAAAGAGCTGATCAACGTTTACATCGAGCACCGGCGCGAGGTGATTATTCGGCGCACGAAGTTCGAGTTGGCCAAGGCTGAGGAACGCGCCGAGGTGCTGGAAGGTTATCTCATCGCGTTGAGCCGGCTCGATGAATTCATCCGCATCATCCGCCAGTCTGCCAATCGCGACGAGGCCAAGGTGAAGTTGATGGCCTTTGATTTCACGCGCGCGCAAGTCGAGAAGCTGGGCATCCTCATTCGCAGCGAGGCGCGCCTCAAAAATGGCCGGTACGAATTCAGCGAGACGCAGACCAACGCAATCCTCGAGTTGCGTCTCTACCAGTTGACGGGACTGGAGCAGGACAAGATCAAGACCGAGTACGGCGCGCTGGTGGGCGTCATCAAGGATCTGCTCGATATTCTGGCCAAGGAAAATCGCGTGTTGCAGATCATCAAAGACGAGCTGCAGGTCATCAAGCAGAAGCACGCCACGCCGCGAATGACACAATTGGCGCCGGACGAAGGCGAGATGTCCATCGAGGATCTCATCGCCAACGAGGCCGTCATCATCACGCTCACGCACAGCGGTCTGATCAAGCGCACCAATCTCAACTCGTACCGCGCGCAGCGGCGCGGCGGTAAGGGCGTCATCGGCATGTCCACGCGCAAGGCGCAGACGGAGACGGAGCAGGGCGATTTCATCCAGCACCTCTTCACCGCCAGCACGCACGATTACCTGATGTTCTTCACCAACACCGGGCGCGTGTATGTGGAGCGCGTCCACGAAGTGACGGACATGGGGCGCGCCTCCAAAGGCCGCAGCATCGCCAATTTGCTGGAGCTTAAACACGGCGAGAAGATTGCCGCGCTCATCCGCGTGCTGTCGGTCGTTGGCCCGAACAAGGAGGATCAAACCTGGCAGCAGCCGCAGTTCCTCTTTTTTGCGACGCGCGATGGCACGGTCAAAAAGACGGCACTGGAAAATTTCGGCAACGTGCGCCGTGGCGGCATTGTGGCCATCAGCATTGATCCGGGCGATCTCTTGATTGAAGCCAAGCTCACCAATGGCCAGAACGACGTGGTGATTATCACCTCCGCGGGCATGAGCATCCGTTTCCACGAGGAGGACGTGCGCAACATGGGCCGCAACGCCGCCGGTGTGCGCGGCATTCGCTTGGAGAAGGAGGACCATGTCGTCGCGTTGGCCATCACCGATGCGAACTCCACCTTGCTCGTGGCCGGTGAGAATGGCGTGGGCAAACGCACGGACTTCGATGAGTACCGCGTGCAGTCGCGCGGCGGCAAAGGCATTATCACCATGAAGACCACGCAGAAGACCGGCAAGGTTATCGGTGCGCTCACGGTGACTGAGCAGGATGACATCATGTTGATCACCGTGGGCGGGCAGATGGTGCGCACCTCCGTGGTGGGCATCCGCAAGGCCGGCCGCAACACGCAGGGCGTGCGATTGGTCAATCTGGACGCAGGCGACCGGCTGCAGGACATCGCACCGGTGATCTCCGAGGACGAGAACGAGAGCGGCGAGGAAGCCGCGCCCGAAGTGTAATCAACCGGATCAGCAATTGCCGTTGCAGCAACCACCTTCGGGTTGGACTGCAATGGGCGACTGAAGAAATATCGGCGGCCGCAGCTCTGCAGGTTTGCGCGCCGCCGCTGGTTTTTCAGCCTCCACAGTCAGCGCGCGAAATTCAATCCCGCCCACCACGCGCCACGGGGTCGCTTCCCGTTTGAGGATGCGCACGGGCGCAAAGCCGGCGTCGGCGAATGCGCGCAGGAAAAGGTCTTCGCGGAATGCGCCGGAGATGCAGCCGCTCCACAGTTCGGGATCCCGCTGCAGTGCCTGCGGCACGTCGTGGCTGCTGACAATGTCGGAGATGACCGCGCGCCCGCCGGGCTTGAGCACGCGGTGCAGCTCGGCAAACAACGTCCGCTTGGCGGTCGGCTCCACCAAGTTCAACACGCAATTGGAGACGACGACATCCACGGACGCGTCAGCAACCAATGGCTGCTCGGCGCGCAACTGCGCAGCGATCTGCTCCGCGCGCAGGTAGCCTTGCAAGCCCGCGATGGGCTGCGCAGTCAGTGCGGCGTCCAGCGCGTCAAGGTCCAGCGCCAGATCTTGAATTCGTCCTTTGCGAAAGGTGGTGTTGGCGTAGCCGATGTTTTGGGCAACATGCGGCGCGTTGCGGCGCGCCACGGCCAGCATCTCATCGGACATGTCCACGCCGATGACGCGACCCGCAGGCCCGACGACCTGCGAGGCGATGAAGCAAATCTTTCCGGCACCGCATCCCAAATCCAGCACTGTCTCGCCGGGCTTCAAGTAGCGACTGGGGTCGCCGCAGCCGTAATCGCAGTCAATGACCTCGCGGGGAATGGCGGCGAGCAATTGTGCCGGATAGCTGACGGCGCAGCAGAGGGCAGGCTCTGGCGTCTGCGCGGCGGTGGCGTAGCGGGTGCGGACTGCTGTTTCGACGCTCACCGGCCAACCCCGCGGCCGCGGTGGATATAGTTCAATGCGATGATGCTGTAGGCGGTGACCAGCGCCTTTTCTTTTTCCATCCAGCGCGGATTTTCATTCTGCCACGAGCCATCGTCCTTCTGCAGCTTCATCAACTGCATGGAGAGTTCGCGCCGCCAATTGACCTTCTTGCCGCTGGCCAGCACCACGTCGTCGGTGCCCTGGATGCTCAGCGCCTTGGCCATGAGATAGTAGTAGTAGTAGATGCCCTGCGCGCCGACGCCGGGATTTTCTTCGAGCGTGTAATTGTCGCCCAGCCATTTCGTCACGGCTTGGATGCGCGGGTCGTCCTTCTTCAATTGCGCATAGGAATAGCTCAGCAAACCCGCGTAGCTGATGGAGCCGTAACTGCGCAGCGACTTGCGGCCGCTCTTGGAGTCCACCACTTCGCCGGCCATGCTGTGTCCGGGGAAATAGATGAAGCCGCCTTTCTGCGACGCCTCCGCGCTGGCCCACGGATGTTTATTGTGACTGGGAAGGTTCTGGCAATTCTGGATGAACTGGATGGCCGCGGCCCAGTTCAGGTCTTTCGTGTCGGGCGAATCGGCGATGAGATGGCGGCTGTAATAGATCGCCTCCAACGCCGTCAACGTATTGTTCAAATCCGAATGCGGATAGGTCTTGCCGTAGCCGATACCGCCGTCGAGCGGGTTGTCCGTCTCACCCTTTTTGTCCAAGTCCCACTGCTCCTTCACCAGATACGCGCGCGCATTCTTGATGGCGGGCGTGTACTGCGGATCATTGGCCGCCAGCAACGCCATCATCGCGATGGCCGTGTTGTAATTGGCCAGCCCTTTGCCCGCGTGGATGCTGCCGTCTTTCTGGACATTCTTCAAAAGGAACGCGTAGCCCGCCTTGGCCCACGCCGGCTGCGCTTTGGGCGCGCCCGGATTGCTTTGCTGCGCAAGCAAGGCCAGTGCCGTCACTGCGGGGAAATCGGGGTTGAGCCAGTAGCCGCCCGGGTCTTGGTTTTTCTCCAGCCACGACAACCCTTTGTTGATCGAGCGCTGAATCTCGTGCTGGAACGACAAGTCCGGATCGCCCGCAGCTTGGGCGTGCGATGCCAGCGGCGTGAGGAGTAAGAGTGTCAGCAGGAGTGCGGTCGTTCTCATACAGTATGTCAGTTGGACGGCGAACTATTTCTCGCTGGTCGGTTTGTTTTTGGGCGACGGTACGGGCTTGGTTGCAGGCAAGCGGATGACGAGCGTTGCCGCGCTGTCCAGTGCCGGCAGGCCCGTTTTGATGGGCGACCAATTCTCGTCATCCTCGCGGCCCAATCTCGGGTTGTTGATGAGCGCGGTCTGATCGGTGATCAGCGAGATGACGGAACCATCGCGCTGCGCGAGGAATGCGCCGTCAAAAACGATCGAGCCATTGTACGTGAACGGCCCGCGTTTCATCGCCTCTTTGGTGCGGCCGTCGCGGACGAATTGCTCGATGGGCGCGCTCTTGTCTTTGCCGCTCTCCGTCCATTGCAGTTCAACCGTGACGGACTCGCCGGGAATGGGCAGTCGCGGATCCTCGGGCACGGGCTTGCCTTGCGCGCCTTTGGCGTCGAGCAGCAGCAAGGCGATCTGGATGTGCAGCGGCTCGGCGTCCGTGCGCAGCAGGCTCTCGTGGGTTTTACCGCGCGGCGTGACGACGATGTATTCCATCGGCCCCGCGTGCATGTTGATGAAAACCGGGATGGAAATGGAGCGCTGCTTTTTATCAATCGTCACTTTGCCGGCTAGGAAAATGCCGGGGCGAATCTCTTTGATCTCCGGCGGCGCAGGATTGGCGGGCGATGCGGGTTGCGCCTTTTCATCAGCCAACGACACGCAGAGCACTAGTGCCATCAGAGCCAGCGTCGCCGCACCGCGCCATGCAGTCGTCGTTATCACGCCAGCAGCATAGCGGGTGCCGCTAAAAAATCCACTTGGAATTTGCCGCTGGCCACCCTAGGTTCGCGCGCAATCCCCAATCAACTATGCACACTCATGCTGCGGAGACGCTGGAACTGATCAAAGGACTGCGCACACTGGCGCAGAACATCTGGTGGACGTGGAATCAGGATGCGCGCGATATCTTTGCGGAGCTGTCGCCGCGCACGTGGCACGCGCAGCATCACAACCCTGTCGCGGTGCTTAACGAGATGAGCGACACCGAGCTGCGCGTGCGCATGTTCGAGCCGGACTTTGCGCGTCGTGTCCGTGCCGTGCTCGCGGAGTTTGACGCTTACGTGCACGCGCCCACCACGTGGATCACGCGCCATCTGCCCGAGTTGGCGAATAGCCAGATCGCCTATTTCTCCGCCGAGTTTGGCCTGCACGAAATCCTGCCCATCGCCGCCGGCGGTCTGGGGGTATTGGCCGGCGATCACGCCAAAGCCGCCAGCGATGTGGGACTCAAGTTCGTCGGCATTTCGCTTTTCTATCGCGAGGGCTACTTCCACCAAACCATCAACCACGACAATTGGCAGACCGAATCCTACACGCCGCTGAAGGCGAGCGCACTGCCGATTGATCTCGTGCTCGATTCACTGGGCAAGCCCGTGATCTGCTCGGTGGAACTGCCCATCGGCACGGTCAATTTCTGCGCGTGGCGCATCAACGTGGGGCGGTGCCCCATCTATCTGCTCGACGCGGATCTGGTCAATATCCCCGATGCGCCGGTCAACCCGGCGCAGGCGCGGGCGCTCACCCTGCGCGTGTACGGGGGCGACACCACCACGCGCATCCTGCAAGAGATCTTGCTGGGCATCGGCGGCGTGCGCCTGTTGCGCAAGCTGGGGATCGAGCCGGATGTTTTCCACATGAACGAAGGTCACGCGGCGTTTCTGACGCTGGAGTTGGCGCGCGAAAAAATGGCCGAGGGCATGCGCTTTGCCGATGCGCTGGCCGCCACGCGTTCGGAGTGCATCTTCACCACGCACACGCCGGTGCCCGCGGGGCACGACCGGTTTTCCAGCGAGCTGATGAGTTACGCGCTGGGCCGGATGGAAAGAGATCTGAAACTTTCCCACACCGAGATGATGGCGTTGGGACAGGAAGATCGCACACAAGTTGACAGTCCCTTCTGCATGACGGTGCTCGCCCTCAACGCCTCGCGCGCGGCCAATGGCGTCAGCGAACTGCACGGGCAAGTCAGTCGCGAGATGTGGCAGAAACTTTATCCCGGCAAGACGGTGGACCAAGTGCCCATCGGCCACGTCACCAACGGCGTGCATCTGCTGGGTTGGATGAAAGGGCCAGCGCGGGAGTTTTGGGTTGGGCACCTGGGCAAAGTGGCCAGCGAACTTTCCAACGGCGACCAGTTCTACGAGCGCATCAATCATCCAGATTTCTGGAAGCGCATCGAGGACGAGCACTTCGTTTCCGACGAGGAACTCTGGGCGCTGCGCTATCGTCTGCGCCGCGAGTTGGTGGAGTTTGCGCGCGTGCGCATGGTACACGCCGCCACGGGCAGCCCGTCGGACGTGGCGCACTACGACAAGGTGCTCAATGTGGACGCGCTGACCATCGGCTTCGCACGGCGCTTTGCCACCTACAAACGCGCCCCGCTGATCTTCGATCGCTTCGACGATCTGGTGAAGCTGGTGAATAGCACGGAGCGTCCCGTCCAGTTCATCTTCGCAGGCAAGGCGCATCCGGCCGACAACGAAGGCAAGAAGTTCATCCAAAAAATCATCCACCTGAGCGAGCACTCGTACTTGAAAGGCAGCTTGGTGTTCGTTGAGGATTACGACATCCACGTCGCGCGCCACTTGGTGGCTGGCTGTGACGTTTGGCTGAACAACCCGCGCCGACCGTTGGAAGCCAGCGGCACCAGCGGCATGAAAACCCTCTGCCACGGTTGCCTGAATTTCTCGATCATGGACGGCTGGTGGCGCGAAGGCTACGACGGCCAGAATGGATATTCGATTGGCGACGACACGCACTCGGCCGATGTCAACGAGCAGGATCGCAGCGACAGCGACCATCTTTTTCGCACGCTCTCGGAGGAGATCATCCCCGCCTTTTACAACCGCGACGCCCACGGCATCCCGCGCCAATGGCTGCGCCGCGTGCGCCGCTCCATCGCCACCATGACGGCTCAGTTCACCAC
Source organism: Pedosphaera sp. (assembly GCA_009695465.1). Lineage (GTDB taxonomy): Bacteria > Verrucomicrobiota > Verrucomicrobiia > Limisphaerales > UBA1100 > SYLI01. Next base: position 17,352 of record SIAW01000006.1, on the reverse strand, counting down.
CTGGCGCATGGTGCAGGAGTACGCGCGCAAATACTATCTGCCGCCCAAGTAACCCGGCTAATTTGGCGCCTGCTTCCTTTCTGTCGCATCATCGGCTATTGTGCCGACATGCAACGGACGTTTCTTGCCGGCCAAACGCGGCAGTCAATGCGCGACTGGATGGCCGGCAATGGCCAGCCTGCGTACCGTGCCGACCAGGTGTTGGCGTGGGTGCATCAGCGTCACGCGGCGGACTGGGCGGCGATGAGCGATCTGCCCAAACTCCTGCGCGAGCGACTGCAGGCGAGTTTTAATTTTCCCAGCCTGCGCCTCGCGCAGCAGCAGGGCAGCGAAGACACCACGCGCAAATTTCTCTGGCGACTGCACGATGCAACCTTCGTTGAAAGCGTGCTCATCCCCGCCAACCCCTCGCTGTACGGTGACAAAAGCGACCGGCACACGCTGTGCATCTCCACGCAGGTCGGCTGCGCTTACGGTTGCAAGTTTTGCGCGAGTGGACTCGACGGGTTCAAGCGCAACTTGGAACCGGCCGAGATTATCGAACAGGTACTGGCCGTGGAGCGCATCCATCACGCTGCCACGCCTGCCAGCAAAAGTCGGCTGGTCAACAATCTTGTCATCATGGGCATGGGCGAGCCGCTGGCCAACTACGTCAACCTCATGGGCGCGCTGGAGATTTTGAACGCGGAATGGGGCGGCAACATTGGCGCGCGCAAGATCACCGTTTCCACCAGTGGCCTCGCGCCGCAGATCCGCATGCTGGCCGATCAGCCGTGGCAATTCCGGCTGGCGCTCTCGCTGCACGGCGCCACTGATGAAGTGCGCAGTCGCATCATGCCCATCAACCGCAAGTATCCGCTGCAGGAGTTGGTGGACGCGGCGGCATATTATCAGACCCGCAAGAAGGGGATGATCACGCTGGAATACATCCTCATCGCCGGCGTGAATGACATGCCCGAGCAGACGTTGCCGCTGGCGCGAATCGCGCAGCGACTGCACGCGAAGGTCAATCTGATCCCGTACAACACGGTGGAGGGACTGCCGTGGCAGCGCCCCGAGCCTGCTGTCCAGACGGCTTTTCTCAAGCGTCTGCAAGCGCTGAATGTCACTGCCACGTTGCGCCGCGAGAAAGGGCACGACATTGATGCGGCGTGCGGGCAGTTGCGGTTGCGCGTCGAAAAGGAAATTGCAGCGCTGCAACCCTGAACCTACGTTGCCGACGTGATTGCGCTTTTGGATTACGGCGCGGGCAACATCCGCAGCGTGCAAAAGGCGCTGCTGCATGCCGGCGGCGAGGTGCAATTGGCGCGCACCCCGCGCGAGGTGAAGGACGCCTCCGCTGTCGTGCTGCCCGGCGTGGGCGCCTTCGACGATTGCATCAACGCGATGCAACGCCAGGAACTCTTTCAAGCCGCAAAGGAATTCATCCACACCGGCCGGCCGTTCCTTGGAATCTGTGTGGGGTATCAAGCGCTGTTTGAGAAGAGCGAGGAGTTCAACAGTTGCGCGGCGGGACTGGGCCTCTTTGCTGGCAGCGTGGTGCGTTTCGCCGACAACGGCATCAAGGTGCCGCAGATCGGCTGGAATCAGGCGGAGATCGTGCGCCCGGATTGTCCGCTCTTTCGCGGCATCCCCACGGGCAGCTATTTTTATTTCGTGCACAGCTACTATCCGCAGCCGGTCGATCCGAGCTTGGCGGTCACGCGCACGACGTACGGACAACCCTTCGCCTCGGCCATCTGGCGCGACAACGTGTTCGCCACGCAGTTTCATCCTGAGAAAAGCCAGAAGTTGGGACTGCGCCTGCTGGAGAATTTTGTCGCGCTCAGCCGCTGAGAAATATCCCTCGCGCAAGGGGGCTTGTGCCCCGACGCAGCGATTGCTACCGTCTGCCCGCCCGACAACACACCATTTTATGTCACACACATTACCCGAACTGCCGTATCCGAAAAATGCACTGGAGCCGCACATCGACACCAAGACGATGGAGATCCATCACGGCAAACATCACAACGCCTACGTCACCAATCTGAACAAGGCGCTGGAAGGCAAGCCGGAGCTGGCGGCCAAGAGCATCGAGGCGCTGATCGGCGATCTCAACGCGGTGCCAGCGGAGGTGCGCGGTGCGGTGCGCAACAACGGCGGCGGGCACGCCAACCATTCTTTCTTCTGGAAATTGATGGGCGCAAATTGTGGCGGCGCGCCCACCGGTGAATTGGCGGCGGCCATCACGACGACCTTTGGCAGCGTGGAAGCGTTCAAGGAAAAGTTTGAGGCCGCCGGCATTGGCCGTTTCGGCAGCGGCTGGGTGTGGCTTTGCGTGAAGGCCGACAAGAGCCTCTGCATCTGCTCCACGCCCAATCAAGATTCGCCACTGATGAACGGCGTCGCCGAGTGTACCGGCACGCCCGTGCTGGCCTGCGATGTCTGGGAGCACGCCTACTATCTCAACTACCAGAATCGCCGCGCGGATTATCTCAAGGCGTTCTGGAACGTGCTGAGCTGGCAGCAGGCCGAGGCGAACTATCAAGCTGCCAAGGCGTAACGGGCGGCGCCAATTAAATTTCCAAGCGCGCCAATCGGGCGCGCTTTTTTATTGTACGTAACGCCGCGGCAATTCCGCGCCCGCCACATAGCTGAGCTTGGCGATGTCGCACATCTGATAGACGTGGATGCGGAAATCTGGGCAGGTGCTGACGATGCAATAAGCGTCGGTCGGCGTGAAGCCGTGCTCATCAATCAACCACGCCATGAGATGTTGCGTGGCGCCATGCACCGCCGCCTCCAGCGGGCGCGCGGAATGCACCGCGATCAGCGCGTCGGGCTTCTCGATGCGCAGACAAGTCAGCCGCTTTTGCGGGATTATTTCCAGCCGTAGGCGCACCGTTGCACAAGTCTCGGCCGCCGTGCCGGTGTATTCCGTGTCGCCTTGACTGGCGTGGACATCGCCCAGATAGAGCAACGCACCGGTGTGAAACACCGGCATCATGATGCGATTGCCCGGCGCAAAATCGCGTACATCGAGGTTGCCGCCCCACGCACCTTGCCCATCAATGCTGGTGAGCACTTCGCGGTCCGGGGCGACGCCAATGGTTCCGATGAACGGCGTGATGGGCCAGGTGATGCGGTCGTTGAAACGGATGGTGCCGTCCTGCATCGTGCCGCTGGGACCGGCGGTGTGCCGCAGAATCTTCGTGGTGAAATCCGCTGACAACTCCGGCCAGCGCGTGGATTCGCCCAGCGGACCGCGCCGCGGGCCAATCGCGATCCAGGAATAATCCGCCACTTCAATCTGCTCGATGATCGCCACGATCACGTCACCGCGCTGGGCGCCCTCCACAAACACCGGACCGGCGATGGGGTTGGCCATCGGCGGCGTGCGATCAAATCCGGGCCGCTTGCCGGGGATGGCCTTGTCCGACTCGCTCTTGAAATAGCCGGTGCTGGCGTCCCAAGTCTCGATCTCAAACACCTCACCCGGCTGCACGCGCAGCAGCGGTTCGTCGCGCCAGTCAAAGGCGTACTTGCGGGCCAGATCTCGTGGGATGCGTTGCATGATATTAAGGGCGCGGGCGCGGCCTGTTTTTGTAGCGCTCGAAAAGGCGCGTGTGCCGGCTTTCCAGCGAGACCTCCTCGCCGGCAATCCAAACACGCTTCACGTTGGCGCGGATGTCGAGCAGGTCGCCGTCCACCGCGATGAACGTGGCTTCCTTGTCGGCTTCCAGCGAACCCAGTCGATCTGCGACGCCCATGAATTGCGCCGGGCGCAGGGTGATGGCCTTCAATGCTTCCGCGCGCGGCAAACCGTGCGCGGCGGATTGGGCGGCGAGATACGGCAGGTTGCGCAGCTCCGATGCAGCCCAGCCGCCCATCGGCAGGCAGAGAGCAACGGGCACGCCTGCGCGATGCAGGATGTGGGGTGCGCGGAAGTGGATGTCGTGCGCGTCGTCGTCGCGGCGCGGCAGTTCAAACGTGGCATCATAAATCACCGGCACCGCATGTTTGCCGAGCAGCTCGGCCACGCGCCACGCGTCCTGCGCGCCGACGAGGACAATCTTGTAATGACGCTTCTGCGCCCACGTCACCGCAGCGGTGATCTGCCGCGCTTCCGTCGCATGCACCATGATGGGGCGTTCGCCTTTGAGGAACGGCAGCACGGATTCCCACGCGGGCACCTTCTTGAAATCCTTCGCGCCCGTCGCGCGCGCCTTTTGGTAGGCATCGGCGTCATCGAAGAAACGGTCAATAGCGCGGAGCTGTTCCGCGCGTTCACTCGCCTGTTCCTTGAGCGATTTGGATTTGCTCGCGTCGGCGAGTTGTTCCTTGGGCGTCGTGTCCAGTTGCATCGCGGGCCACCACAGATGCAGCGCGACAGGTTTCTGGATGGTCATCTGTTCAACACCCCAGCCATTGAGTTGCATCAAGCCCGACACTCCGGAGACACGGCCGCCCATCGGTGCCACCAACGCGTGCGTGATGCCATTGGCGCGCGCGACGGGGATCAGCTCCGAGTCCGGATTGACAGAGATCCACGCCTCGACATCCGGCACGAACTCGCCCACCTCGGTGGTGTCCACCGTGGCGCGCACGCCGCTGATCTCGGCGAGGCCCAGCGATGTCGGTGCGGCAATGAGACCGGGATAAAGTTGCAAGCCGGCAAGGTCCACGACCTTCGCCGCAGCGGCGCGCGGGACGGTCTTGCCCACCGCGCGCAGCTTGCCGCCGTCCACCAACAGTTCGCCGGGCGCAAAACTTTCGCCCGAGACGGTGTGGATTGCAGCGGCGCGATAAACGACTGGCGCGGCAGTCGCGCAAAGACTGGCGCACAAACTCGCGACGACAAACGGGGTGATGGTTGTTGCGCGCATCAGTTATCCTTTCGGCACTCGTAGCAGCGACTGGTCTGGTGCGCCGTTTCCAAGGCGCGCTGGAAAAATGCCGCGCGCGCTTTTTCAGCGGGGTTGTCGCCAGTGGCAGGTTGCGGCTTCTTGGCCTTGGCGAGCAAGCGGGCGCGTTCAGCCTGCAATCGCGTCAGTCGTTCCACTGCGCGTTGGCGGTCATAGTAGAGCTTGCCATCAATCCATGTCTGTTCGCAGACGCTCTGCGTCGAGAGCGGCGAGGCCGACCACAGCACGATGTCCGCGTGCTTGCCCGGCTCAATGGAGCCCACCCATTTATCAATGCGCAGTTGCTTGGCAGGATTGAGAGTCACAAAACGCAGCGCGTCGGCCTCGGGCACGCCGCCGTATTTCACGGCCTTGGCGGCTTCCAGATTGAGGCGGCGCGCCAAGTCCGATGAATCGGAATTGAAACTGACCACCGCGCCGCGATCGTGCATCAACGCGCCGGCGTACGGGATGGCGTCAATCACCTCGAACTTGTACGCCCACCAATCGGAGAACGCCGATGCGCCCGCACCGTGCGCCGCGATTTCGTCGGCGACCTTGTAGCCTTCCAGCACATGCTGCAGCGTGGCGACCTTGACGCCGAACTGTTCCATCGTGCGCAGGAAGGAGAGGATTTCGTCCTGTCGATAAGAGTGGCAATGCACCAGCCGTTTGCCTTCGATGATCTCCGCGATCGCTTCCAATTCCAGATTGCGGCGAACCGGCGCACCGCCTGCGGTCTGCGCCTGACGATACTGCAGAGCGGCGGTGAAGCGGTTGGCAAAAAACGTGCGCACGCCCATGCGCGTTTGCGGGAAGCGGGTGGTGTATTTCTCGCCCCAGTTGGATTGCTTCACGTTTTCGCCGAGGGCAAATTTGATGCCCGCAGGCGCTTCGGAAAATTTCATGTCCTCGGGCGCGGCACCGTACCGCAGCTTGATCACGGCGTTTTGTCCGCCGATGGGATTGGCGGAACCGTGCAGCAGATTCGCCGTGGTGAGGCCGCCGGCGAGCTGATTGAAAATATTATCCGTCTCCGAATTCACCACGTCACCGATGCGCACCATCGCCGTGGAGGGCAGGGTGCCCTCGTTCACGCCGCCTAAAATCATGCTATGGCTGTGGCAATCAATGATGCCCGGAGTGAGGTGCATGCCGGTGCCGTTAATCTCCAGCGCGACCGCACCGCGCACGGGCAGCGGCGATTTGCCGACGGCCTCGATGCGGCCATTGCGGATGAGGACATCGGCCTTTTCGATGGTGCCCTGCGGACCGGATGTCCACACCGTCGCGTTGCGGATGAGCACGCTCGCAGGTTCCGCGAGTGGCCCGCGATAGGCAGCCGGCACATCTGCCGTGCGTGGGAGTGACGGTTCGGGTTTGGGTGCGGCTTTGTCGGGAGCGACGGCGGCTTCGGTGGAAAGATAGGGGCGTCCCTCAATCCAAACACCGGCGACTTTGCTCCCGGACTCAAAATAACTTTTGCCGTCCACGATAGTGAGGTTCGCCAATTTGCCCTTCGCGATGGTGCCCAGTTGAGCGTCCAGTCCACAGAGTGTCGCGGGGATGGTGGTGAGTGCGGCCAGCGCATCTTCCTCGGTGAAGCCGCGCTCCATTGCGCGCCGCAGGTTTGGGCGAAAGGATTTGCGGTCGGGCAACGCGTACGTGGTGAGCGCCACGGTCAGGTTTTGCCGCCGCAACAGCGCGGGGATTTCCGGCGCCCAATCCCACGTGCGCAGTTCATCCAGCGACACCTGCTGCCAGTCGTCCTCTTCCGGAAATTCCGGGATGGCGGGCAGCGTGAGCGGCACGATGAAAGGTGCGCCCGTGGCTTTGGCCAATTCCGGTCGCCGCCATTCTTGTCCACTGGCAACGAGCACCGGTTGCAGTCCCAATTCGTCAGCCAACAATTTTGCGCGGTGATTCATCAGCGCGCTGCCCGGTTCAAATACTGTGGGCAACACGGGCTTTGGCCCCAGTGCCGGCCGCAGCGCTTCCAGCGCAGGATTAAATTCGGGGCGGGCGCTTGTCGGGTTCTCAGAAAAATAAGTGCGGGCGGCGACTTGATGGCGCGCATCGAAAAAGGCTTGGCGCACGGAGGCGATCACGCCCATCAACGAATTGGGATAGCCGTCCTCGCGTTCGCCGGGCGTCTCGAAGGCGACATGCTGGAAGACGTCGGCCTTGAGGATGACGCGATTGGGATCCTCCTCGGTCAACAACACAAACGCGCTGGTGCCGCGGATGATGCCCTGCGTGGGGATGATATTGGCGGCGGTGAATCCCAGTTCGCGCAGCTCTTTGAGTTCCTTTTCGCGCGGCGAATATTTTTCAGCGACACGGAAGGCGGGTGTGATGCGCGCAACTTCATAGCCCGGGCCCGGCGCGCCCATGTCGGCTTTGGTGTTCGGGCCACCGTGAAACGCGATGCCGGCTGTGGCTTCGATGGGCACTGTCCAACGGTTGGAGATGGGACGGTTGGTGGTGCCCTGTGCGAGGTAGGGATCAATGAAGCCGGCATAGATAGTTTTGCCGGTCATGTTCCAAACGCGCGCATCGGCAGGCAGCGGCTGGCCTTCGGCAAGCAAGTCGGCGATGCGGCCAGCGCGAATCAGGATCGTGACGTTCGCCGGCGCAGCGCCGGGTTTTATCACCACACGCGCACCCACCAGCGCGTGGACACCGGGCGGTTCCGGGCGCTGGCCCGGCGGCGGCAATTCCGCTGCGCACAGTGCCACGGGCAGGCACAGCAGACCCAGTCGCGACAAGATGGACATGGACGCGAGGGTAGGGGAGGTGAGCGCGGCGGCAAAGATTTTTCTCGGCACCCTTTGCTGGCAGCATGTCTGCGGATTGCGTTGCGAGAGCGGGGCGGGCTTGTGTAGGTTTGCGCCGCGATGACTCGCGCACATAAATTGCGGTTGGGAGTGGTGGGATCAGGCCGTGGCTCCAACATGCTGGCCATCGCCGAGGCGGCGCGCGCCGAATCTTTTCCGGCAGAGATCGCCATCGTGTTGAGTGATGTGCAAGACGCGGGCATCCTGCAACACGCCGCGCGATTGGGACTGGCGCATCGTTATCTCGCGCCGGGAAAATATCGCACCAAGCTCGACGAGGAAGCGGAGGCAGCCTACATCCACGCGCTGCGCGATGCCGACGTGGAACTGGTGGTGCTGGCGGGGTTCATGCGCATCTTGAAGGGGGAATTCCTGCGCGCGTTTGACGGTCGCGTCATCAACGTCCACCCCTCGTTGCTGCCGGCGTTTCCGGGATTAGAAGCGTGGAAGCAGGCGCTGGAGCACGGCGTGAAAGTGACCGGCTGCACAGTGCATTTTGTGGATCAAGGCGTGGACACCGGCGCCATCATCGCGCAGGAAATTGCAGTGGTGCTGGACGCGGATACGCCCGAGACGTTGCACGCGCGCATCCACGAAGCGGAGCATCGCGCGTATCCCGCGGCCATCGCGGCCATCGCGCGCGGCGACCTGTTGCTGCGCGGTCGGCGCACTTTTCTCCAGCAACCGTGAGGCAACATGAAGCGCAAGCCCGGCAAGAAAAAGATGGCAATCCCGCGGCGACGCTGGCAAATCAACCCGGTCGAACGCGTGCAGAGTTCTGTGCGCAGCTATTCTCGGCCCGAAGCCAAGCAGCAGCAGCGCGAGTCGCGCGATGAGTGAATTGAAGAAACAACTGAGATTTGGACTGCCCAAAGGCAGCTTGCAGGAAGCCACCATCGAGAAGCTGGCCAAGGCCGGCTGGAACGTGCAGGTGAGCAGCCGCTCCTACATCCCGTATGTGGATGATCCGGAGTTGGAGATCCGTCTCATCCGCGCCCAGGAGATGAGTGTGTACGTGGAGCGCGGCTATCTGGACTGCGGCATCACCGGCAAAGATTGGATCGTGGAGAACAATTCGCGCGTGCATGAGGTGGGCGAATTTCTGTTCAGCAAATCCACGCGCGCCCCCGCCCGATGGGTGCTGGCTGTGCCGGAGGATTCCAAGATTAAAAGTGTAAAGGATCTTCAGGGCAAACGCATCGCCACTGAAGTCGTGGGCATGACGCAGCGTTGGCTCAAGAAGAACGGTGTCAAAGCGCACGTGGAATTTTCGTGGGGCGCCACGGAGATGAAGGCGCATGAATTGGTGGACGCGATTGTGGAAGTCACCGAGACCGGTGCCAGCCTGCGCGCCAACAAACTGCGCATCGTGGAAGAGTTGATGGCCTCCACCCCGCGTCTGGTCGCCAATAATGCGGCGTGGAAAAACGCGTGGAAGCGGCGCAAGATCGAAACGCTTGCGATGATGCTGCGCGGCGCGTTGGAGGCGGAGACCAAGGTGGGCTTGAAGCTCAACATCGCCGAGACTAATTTGCGCGCACTGCTGGCCAAGCTGCCGGCATTGCGCAATCCGACCATCTCGCAACTCAGTCAAGCAGGCTGGGTGGCGGTGGAGACAATCATTGATGAACCGATCGTGCGACAGATCATTCCCGAGCTGAAAGCTGCGGGCGCCGAAGGAATCATTGAATACCCCCTCAACAAAGTAGTATACTAGCCACAGCAAACAGATATGGGTTCACTAAAGAAACGTCGGAAGACCAAGATCAACAAGCACAAGCGCCGTAAGAAGGCGCGTGCCAATCGTCACAAGAAGCGTACGTGGCAGAAGTAGGCGCGCCTCCGCGCTTCATTTTGCCGCGCGCATCTGCCGCCTAAACAGCGGCGACGCATGATGAAATTTCCAGCGATCCCGCCCTGCCTGCCACTCATCGTGGCGGCGGGGTTGTGGGCTGGCTGTGCAGCCACAGGCGAGCCTTCAAACGGCAGCGGCCTCAAGGGTGGCCCGCCGCGCATCCCCCCGCCATCGGGCGTGGATTTGACGCACGTCATTGACACGCAGGCCAAACCCGACCCCGCTGCGATGGAGCGGCGCATCCAGGCCATCGCGCATTTTTCGGCAGGCGTCAGCCTTGAGGCACGCCAGAAGGGGAAGGAGGCGCTGGACGAATTCTATCAAGCCGGCATGAGCGATCCGGCGGATGAAGAGTTGGTGCTGCAAGTGTCGCGTCGGCTTTTGGCGCAGCGCGATTCGGGGCGCGCTGTCACGATGTTGCTCAAGGCGACAGAAAAGTTGCCGCTCTCCGCCACGCTGGATTCGTGGCTGAGCATCGCCTACGCGCAGGCGGGGAAGCTGGATTTCGCCATCCGCGCCGCCAACACTTCCATCACCAAATCGCCCGTCTCCATTCAAGCCTACAAAAATCTGTGCGCGATCTATGGCGACATGGATCGGCAAAAAGAATGCAGCGCGGTACTGCATCGTGCGGCCGCGCAGAAGGGGGCCGGTGTGGAATTCCTCACCGAGTTGGCGGCCATGCATCATATCTACGCCCTCCGCTGGCCGGCGGACGCCAAGTCGGTGGTGCCGCGCATCCGCGATCTGCTGGCCAAGGCGCGCAGTCTAAAATCAAAAGACCCGCTGCACTTGCGCGCGCTGGCCGAGACGTGCCGCTTGACGGGGGATTACCCGCAGGCCGCTGCAGTGTTTGAGGAGTTGCTGGTCTTGGTGCCCGATGATCCGGCGTTGCAGGAGCAGGCGGTGGAATTGTTTTTGGTGGCCGACAAATTGGCGCTGGCCGAGAAATGGATCAACACGCTGCTGGCGGACGATGAAGACAATCCGCAGGCCCATCGCCTGATGGCACTGCTCTGCATTGAGCAGCGCAACCACGCCAAGGCCAGCGAGTCTTTTGCAAAAGTGCTGGAGCTTAATCCGGCATTCGAGCCGGGCTACTACGAATTGGCCGAGTCGTTGCTGGCGCAGAAAAAACAGAAGGAGGCGCTGCAGGTTATTGAGCGGGCGCGCCGCCGTTTCAAACCCAGCTTCCTGCAAGACTACATGGCCTGCACCGTGCAGATGCAGGTGAAGGATTATCCGGCGGCGCTCAAACACATCCAAGCGGCCGAACGGTTCGCGCAGTCTGCCGGACCAGAATATTTGACGGCGGGCTTTTATTTTCAACTGGGCGCGGTGCAGGAGCGCAACAAGCTTTTCAAGGAGGCGGAGGCGACCTTCCGCAAGGTCATCGGCATGAAGAGCGACTTCGCGCCGGCGCTCAATTATCTGGGCTACATGTTTGCCGAGCGCGGCGAGAATCTCAAAGAGGGCAAGGAGCTGATCCAAAAGGCGCTGACTGCGGAACCCAACAGCACGGCGTATCTGGACAGCATGGCGTGGGTGACGTTTCAATTGGGCGACGCCAAGGCGGCGTTGGTGTGGCAGTTGAAGGCGCTGAAAGGCATGGAGGCCGACAAGGAGCCCGACGCGGTGTTATACGAGCACCTCGGCGATATTTATCACGCCCTCAAAGATGACGCCAAGGCGCGCGAGTTCTGGACTAAGTCCCTCGCGGTGGAGGCCAATCCCAAGGTGCAGGATCGTCTCAAGCAACTTCCCGCACAAAAGCCCTGAGCGCATGGCTCACCGTTTCAAGGTGCATTACACCCCCTCGCAGGTTCGGCAGTTGCTGCCGCGCGTGCGCGAGTGGCTGGACGAAATGCAGGCGCTGGCGGCAGGGTTGGTGGAGATGGACAAACGCATCGCCGCGCTCTTGGGAGAAGGGCGCGATGTGGGCGGCCCCGATGTCAGTCAGCGCATTCGCTCCATCACCAAACTCAATGGACTCCTCGCTGAATTCGCCCAGCGCGAGATTCAGATCAAAGATCTCCAGCGTGGGCTGCTGGATTTTCCAGCCCTTATCAACGGGCAGGAAGCTTTTCTCTGCTGGGAAAAGTCGGATCCCGATCTAGGCCACTGGCACAGTTTGGAAACAGGATTCTCCGGGCGCCAACCGCTCTTTGAGTAATCGGCATTGCCAAGAGCCGGACACGTGTTGTAGAAATCCCCCCCCACATTCGTCTGCTCTGCGGTGCTTTGAGGCGCGGCGGGCGGGGAAGTGGGCCAGCGAAGTCAACCAAAGCGATGATGAAGGATAAGCCGCATTCAGCGCAGCCAGCAGGCGGGCACGCCGCCAATGGGAGTGGCCCGGTGATGATCGAGGCCATTGGCTTGTGCAAATACTACGGCCGCTTCAAGGCGGTTGAGGATCTCAATTTCTCCATTCGCAAAGGTGAGGTGGTCGCGTTCCTGGGCCCCAACGGCGCGGGCAAGAGCACGACGATGAAGCTGCTCACCGGCTACTTGGCTCCATCGGCAGGCACGGCGAAAATTTGCGGCGAGGACGTGGCGCAGTCGCGGCTGGCGGTGGCGCATCGCGTGGGTTATCTGCCGGAGAACGGGCCGCTCTATCTGGAGATGACGCCGCTGGCGTTGCTGAAGTTTTTTGCGGATGCGCGCGGTCTGTCCGCCGATAAGCGCAGAGCACGCATTGATTATGTTGTTGCCACGTGCGCCCTCGGCGAGGTGATGCAAAAGCCCATCGGCAAACTCTCTCGCGGTTATCGCCAGCGCGTGGGCATGGCCAACGCGTTGTTGCACGATCCCGATGTGCTCATCATGGACGAGCCGACGGCGGGCTTGGATCCCAACCAGATCATTGAGGTGCGCAAGATGGTGCGCAGCTTGGGCAAGACCATCCTGCTCTCCACGCACATCCTGCAGGAAGTGCGCGAGATGGCCGACCGCGTGTTGCTCATCAACGAAGGCCGGCAGATTTTTGACGGCACCTCCGCGTCGCTGAAAAGCGAAGCCTCGCTCGACGCGTGGTTCAACCAGAACACCCTTTCCGCGAAATGAACGTTCACGCTGTCCTCGCCATTTTTAAGCGCAACCTCTTTGCCTATTTTGGCAGCCCCACGGGGTATGTGTTCATCTGCGCCTTTGTGCTCTCGACGGGGCTGGCGGCATTCTGGCCGCAGGAGTTTTTCAACTCCAACCTGGCCAACCTCGATCAGCTCAACAAATACATCCACCTCATCCTGCTGGCCTTCATCCCGGCCATCACGATGAGCATCTGGGCGGACGAACGCCGGCAAGGCACCGACGAGTTGTTGCTCACGCTGCCGGTCAGCGATCTGGAAGTGGTCACCGGAAAATATCTGGCGGCGGTGTCCATCTATTCGGCGTCGCTGCTCTTCTCGTTTTCAAACGTGCTGGTCTTGAGCATGCTGGGCGATCCGGATCCGGGCTTGATGGTCTCCACGTATGTCGGCTACTGGTTCATGGGGCTGGCGATGTTGGCGGTGGGCATGGTGGCTTCGTTCCTCACGGGCAATCTCACGGTGGCCTTCGTGCTGGCGATCGCGTTCAACGCGCCGTTGGTACTGGCCAGCTCCACGGCCATCAGCAGCGTGCTGGCGGGCATGCTGGAGTCGGTCACGTTTCTGAGTTCCAAGTCGGTGCAGGATTTTAATCTCACCGCACTGCTGCGCGATTGGAGTGCGCACGCCAAGTTCCATGATTTCAGCCGGGGCGTGATCAGCCTTTCCAGCATCATTTACTTTCTGACGTGGGTGGGGCTGACGCTCTATCTCTGCGCAGTGCTGATCGGGCGACGCCACTGGGCCACCGGCGGGGCAGGGCACGTCGCGGGCTGGCATTACGCGGTGCGCGCGTTCTCCGTGGCGCTGGCGGGATTTTCACTGAGCCTGATGGGGCGCGATCACGACGTGCGCGCGGATTTCAGCACCGAACGTCTCAGCTCGCTCTCCTCGCAAAGCATCAAGCTGCTGGGCGATCTGGACCGCAAACACGCGGTACGCATCGAAGCCTTCGTCAGCCCGGAACACGAAGTGCCCGAAGGCTACATCCAGACGCGGTTGAATTTGCTGACCATGCTCGATGAGTTGCGCAAGAGCAGCGGCGGGCGCATCACCGTGGCGTTGCACGAGACGGAAAGTTTCAAGCCCGAGGCCACCGTGGCTGAGCGCCGCTTTGGCATCACCGCGCAGCAAGTCTTCACGCGCGACCGCGGCCGTTTCAAAGAGAGCCGCATCTACATGGGCGTGGCGGTCCTGAGTGGCACGGAGAAGGTGATCATCCCCTTTGTGGATCGCGGCGTGCCGGTGGAATACGAGTTGGTGCGCTCCATCGTTTCCATCGCGCAAGAGAAGCCCAAGAAACTTTTGGGCATCGTCAAGACCGACGCCGATCTGATGGGCGACCAAGACCCGCGCTCTTTCCAGCGCGACTCGCATCCGCTGGTCGAAGAGCTGCGCAAGCAGTACGACCTGCGCGAAGTGGACATGGAGCAGCCGATGGAATTGCTGGGCAAGCGCCCCGATGCGCTCCTGGTGGCCCAGCCCTCCAGCCTCTCGCCCGAAGGCATGACCAATCTACTCGCCGCTATTCGCACGGGTATTCCCACGGCGCTGTTTGAAGATCCCGAATCCTTTGTCAACGGGCGCATCCCCGGCACACGCGAGCCGCGTCGTCCGCAGCAACGCCCGCAGATGCCCTTTGGCCAGCCGCCGCCGCAGGTGTTGCCCAAGGGCGACATCCATCAACTCTGGCAGTTGCTGGGCATCACCTCGCTCAGCGCTGAGGACAAGCGCAAGCTCGGCGTGATGGAGACCGAGGCTGAGCTGTGGCAGATGGCCACGCTCAATCTGCCCGGCGACACGGAGCGGCGCGAAGTGCTCGCGCAGTTGGGGCGTGGGTTTGAAGAGTACATGACCAGCCAACGCCAGCTTTTGGTGCCGCCCTCCGAAGATCCCACGAAGGAAGTCCGCGAGGAACGCGAATTGCAGGAACAGGAAGCGGAGAATGAAGTGCTCACCGGACTTGTCACGCAACTACCCAAGAACAATCCAAATCGCACGCTGATCCAAAAGCTGCTGGCGGCAAATCAATCGCTCATGGCGCGCAAACAGATTCAGGCCATGGCCGCGCGAGTGCGTCGCCAGAACACCGACCTGCAAGATCGCGCGCAGAAGACCCGCAACACGCACGTCGTGTGGCACCGCTACAATCCCTTCCCCAAAACTGAAGAGCTGCCGGTGTTCACCGATGAGTTTGTCTTCATTGGCAAGGATGCGGCTGGTGGCAAGGACGCGTTCAATCCGTCCCACGACATTTCCTCGGGTCTCCAATATTTGTTGATGCCGCATGCGGGCGCGTTGAACTGGGACGCCGCCTCGGGCTTGAAGTATGAAGCGCTCGTACAGACGGGCACTGCCAGCGGCTTGAGCGATCTGAGCGAGCTGTACACCGACACGCCCTTTGGCCGAGTGCCCAACACCACGTTGACTCGTACCGCCACCAGCGAGCAGTATGTGTTGGCGGCGCACATCACTGGCAAACCGGCAGCAGCCAGCGCTGGATTTGATCGGCTGAAGTTGGCCAAGGATCTGGTCGCGCGCATCCCGCGCAAGGATCAGAACAGCACCTTCGGCGCGGACTTGCTCAAGCACGATGCCGCCGTCGGCAAAGCGTTCGAGGATTGGGCGAAGGACGCTTACGCGCCGGACAATCTGGTGCAGAGCCTGACCAACGAAGTGAAGTTGCCCGGAGACATTCAGGCGCTCAAATCCACGGCGCAAAGGCTGTCGGAGTTGATGGAGCGCCATGGCGCGGCCCTGTCCAAATTCATGGGCGAAGATTCTGCGCCGGCGAAAGCCGCGGCAACTCTCAACGTCGTTCTGGTGACGGACGTGGATCTTTTCTCCACGCCCTTCTTTCGCATTCGCAGTGCGGGCGGTCTGGATCCGAACATGGAACTGGACTTGGACGTGGACAACGTTTCCTTCCTGTTGAACACGGTGGACTATCTGGCTGGCGACAATCGCTTCTTGGAAATCCGCAAGAAGCGCAAGCTCCACCGCACCTTGGCGGAGTTCGACAAGGAGGTGCAATCCTCCCGCACCAAGACGCGCGAGGCGCGCGCCAAGTACGAGGCGGATTTCAAGAAGTCCGTGGCCGAAGCTCAAAAGGAGCTGCGGGCAAAGATGCAGAAGATCATCCCGCGCGATCTGGCCGGCAATGCTGAACAGCCGTTTGTCATCTTGACACAGCAACAGCAAAACCAATTGCGTACGGCAGAGGAGCAGGTAAATGCCGCGTTGGATGTGCAGCGCAAGCGTCTGGAAAAGAAGCGCGACGAGATGGTCAAAGAAACCGAGAGCGATCTGGAACAGGAGATCCGCAAGAAACAGGACAAGATCAAACGCATGGCGGTGGTGATGCCGCCCATCCTGCCGTTAGTGATCGGGCTGATTATTTTCCTCACGCGCCGTGCGCAGGAGTTGACGGGCGCCAATGCGCGTCGTCTGCGGGCCGAGTAGCTTGGGTTGGATTGTTGACATGAAAGAGACTTTTAAGACCGTCGGGATGTTCGCCGCAGCCGCTGCGCTGTTGCTCGTGGCGTTGGTGGCTCGCCCGAAGGTGGAAGCCCCGCAGTCGCGTAATATTGGCGGGGCCATCCATTCGGGGTTCACGGATCCACTGGCAGTGGCGAAGGTGGAAATCATCGAGTACGACACGACGCGCGGGGAAGCCTCGGGCATTGTTGCCGCCAAGAAATCCAGCGGCTGGGTCATCCAATCGCGCCACGATTATCCGGCGGATGCACAGCATCAATTGCAGAAATCCACGACGCTCTTGATTGGGTTGGAAAAATTGGGTGTGGAAAGCACCGAGTCCGCCGATCACGCCAAGTACGGTGTCGTGGATCCGCAGAAAGCCAAGCCGGGCGATGATGGCGTGGGCAAGCTGGTGCGGTTTTCGAATGAGGCGGGCGCGGCGTTGGCCGAGCTGATCATCGGCAAGGAACTTCCCGGTGATGCCGGTGCGGAACCGCAGGCGGCCAAGCTTTATTACGTGCGCATCCCGGGCGAGGACAGCGTTCTCACCACGCGATTGGGCAACACGAGCGCATTGACCACGCGGTTTGAGGATTGGGTCGAGCGCGACCTGCTCAGTTTTAAGAACGGCTACCAGTTCAACTCTGCCGCGGTCAAACGTGTGGTGATGGATTTGCATCGCGTGGAAGATGTCGGCGTGGGCGTGCGCCCGATCAAGGGGCCGATCTACCAGTTCATCCATCAACATGCGGGCGGGCAGGAATGGGCCGATGCCAACGGCAGTGAATTCAAACCGGCGAAGCACGAGCAGATCAACCAGACGGCGCTCAATAATTTCCGCACGGCCATGGCGGATTTGAAAATCACCGATGTCGAACCCAAGCCGGCAGTGTTGGCCACCAATCTTCTGGCCGGAAATGAATTTGCTGGAGAGGTGGATACCGAGAGCGTGCGTTCACTGCGCAAGAAGGGATTTTGGGCCGCACGGTTGGGCAATGAAACTAACGCCGCGCCCGTGATTCTTTCCAACCAAGGCGAGACACGCGTGGGCATGGATGACGGCGTGGAGTACGTGCTGCGTTTTGGTGAGGCCATCGCCAAAGGTGGGGCTGCCGATAAAAACGCCACGGCAGATAGTCGCTACATCTACATCTTGGCGCGCTTCAATGAAGCGTTGCTGGATAAGCCCGTGCTGGTGCTGCCCGATG
>SIAW01000093.1 GCA_009695465.1 Pedosphaera sp. | reverse complement strand
CGCGATTTTAGATCGCGCAGCAGACCGGCGATGGGCTTGTCCACCTCGGCCGCATTGTTGCGGTGATTGACTCCCACTTTGTCGTGCGCGTCCCACTTGTAACTGTGCGTGGCCTGCA
Organism: Pedosphaera sp.; assembly: GCA_009695465.1. Taxonomy (GTDB): domain Bacteria; phylum Verrucomicrobiota; class Verrucomicrobiia; order Limisphaerales; family UBA1100; genus SYLI01. The sequence goes on along the minus strand of SIAW01000093.1, from coordinate 10,569 downwards.
CGAAACGCACGCCCGCCTCAGCGAAGCGCCGTGCCAACAGGCATTGCGTCCCGAAATCGCGCGTCTGCGGATTGTCCAGTCCGTACAATTTCTTCGTCGCCTCGCTCTCGCCGGAAAGATCCTGCAACTGCGGCGTCTCGCGCTGCATGCGAAACGCCAGCTCGAATGAAGCGATGCGCGCCTCCAACGCGTCGTCCGCCCCGCGCTCCGTCAGATGACGGCGGTTGAGTCGCGCCAGCATTTCCAATTCCCGCTGCTGCTGCGTCGGCGTCGTGCCTGCCTTGTTCTCGATGAACGGGAAACGCGCGTTGGGCGCGGGCGTGCCTTGATAACCCATCTGCGTGCCGTGAAAGTGCGCCGGCAAAAAGCCCGACGCCCACGCGTTCACACCGCTGTGCGTCAGCGTGGGGCAGATGGTGATGTAGCCCGGCAGATTCTGATTTTCCGAACCCAGCCCGTACGTGATCCACGAGCCCATCGAAGGACGGATGAATGTGTCGGAGCCTGTGTGCAGCTCCAGCAACGCCGCACCGTGCCGCGAGTTGGAGCCGTGCATGGAATGGATGAAGCACAGGTCATCCACCAGCGCCGACACATGCGGGAACACTTCCGAGACAGGCCGCCCGCACTGGCCGTGCTGCTGAAATTTGAACGGCGACGCCAGCAAGTTGCCCGTGACGCTGGAGACGATGCGCGGCTTGGCGCCCGGATACGGCTTCCCGTGCATGCGCTGCAACTCCGGTTTGTAATCGAACAGATCGATGTGCGACGGCCCGCCGTGCATGAACAGAAAGATCACGCGCTTTGCCCGCGCAGGAAAATGCGGCGCGCGCGGCATCAACGCGTTGGCGCCACCCACGCCAACCGCATTCGTCTCGCCGAGCAACGCCGACAATGCCAGCGCGCCGAAACCCGTGCCCGCGCCCTGCAATAGCGCCCGTCGGCTCATCGGTGTTGTCATCGGCGCGTTCATTTCAGTTTCAATCCACGAACATAAATTCGTTGGCGGCCAGCAGAACGCGGCAGAGACTTTGCCACGCGCGCAGTTCGCCTTCCACCGTCGCCGCACGATCTGCGGCCACGTGAGCCACTGCTTCTTCGGACTCCTGCCGACTCGGTTCGCGCTGAAACAATTTGTGATACAACTCGCGCACGCGCTCCGCGTCGTCCCTCTTCGCGCCGCCGCACAGTTGCGCGGCCAATTGCCCGCTGACTTGCTGCACGATCTCGCTGTTCATCATGAAGAGCGCTTGCGGGGCGACGGTCGTGCTGGCGCGGCGTCCCTGCACCACGGCCGGATCGCCAAAATCAAACGCCGCCATCACCTCGTACACCGCGCTGCGCACCACCGGCAGGTACACCGAACGGCTGTCGAACTCGAAGCGCACGTTCTTGGGCCCCGTCGCAGTGACGTACTCGCGCGGCTTGTTCGTCAGCATCTGCCCGCGGGAACCTTCACGCAATGTGCCCGCAGAATGCAGCAGCGCATCGCGCACTTCCTCGGCCAGCAATCGCCGCCGCGCAAACCGCCAGTGCAGGCGGTTGTCCGGATCGCGCGCCTGGGCTTGAGCGTTGAAACCGCCGCCCATCTGATACGCGGCGGAATTCATGATGAGCCGGTGCATGGACTTGATGGACCAGCCTGACTCGACGAACCGCCGCGCCAGCCAATCGAGCAACGCCGGATTTGTCGGCGCGTCGCCCAGCCTGCCAAAATTATCCGGCGACCGAACGAGACCCTCGCCAAAATGCCAATGCCAGACGCGGTTGACCATCACCCGCGCCGTCAGCGGATTGCCCGGTTGCGCGAGCCATTGCGCCAGTTGAAGGCGGCCGCTGGCGGGGGCGGGCACGGGTTGCGCATCGGCGAACACGCGCGGCAACCCGCGCGGCGCCGCCTCGCCCAACGTCAGATAATTGCCGCGCAGATGCACGCGCAGATCCTGCGCAGCGCCTTCACTCACGGCCATCGCGCGCGGGATTTCCGGCGCGGTCTTTTCCAGTCGCGCCAAGGTGTCGCGCAATTCCTTCAGCTCCTTGCGCATGGTTTCCGAATAGCTTTCCTCCGGCTTGGCGGGTAGCGCGGCCAGTTGTTTCTCGACGAGGATCTGCTGATTGAACTTGGCGACCTGCGCGGCGATCACTTCTTGCTGCGCCGCGATGAGGGCGCGGTGTTTGTCGCGCAACATCGCCAACGCGGGCGTGAGCAGTTCGCGCTCCTGCCACACGGCGACCACGCTGAAATTCTCCATCGTCTTCGTGCTCTTAAAAATGCTGGCCAGCGCGTAGTAGTCGCGCGCGGAGATGGGATCGTACTTGTGATCATGACAGCGCGCGCAGCCGAGGGTCAGCCCCAGAAACGCGCGGCCCAACGTGTCGAGTTGCTCGTCCACGATGTCCATCTCCATTTTACGGCCGTCGTCCTCGGCCAACATTTTGGGCCCGATGCAGAGAAAGCCCGTGGCGATCTGCCGATCGTGCGCGCGCGCGGGCGGCTCATTGGCGGCAACGGGCAACAGGTCCCCCGCGATCTGTTCGCGCATAAACTGGTCGTAAGGCTTGTCGGTGTTGAACGCCTCGATGACGTAGTTGCGGTAGCGCCACGCGTTGACGAAGGCGAGGTTCTCGTCCATCCCATTGCTGTCGGCAAAGCGCGCGACGTCCAGCCAGTGGCGTCCCCACTTCTCGCCATAGCGCGGCGAGGCCAGCAGACGATCCACCACCTTGGCAAAAGCATCGGGCGAATCATCGGCGAGAAAAGACTGCGCCTCTGCCAACGTCGGCGGCAGACCGGTCAGATCATAAGTGGCACGCCGCAACAGCGTGCGTTTATCGGCGGCGACAGCGGGCGGCAGTCCGGCTTTTTCCAGCGGTGCCAGAATGAATGCGTCGAGCGCGGACTTGGGCCACGCACGGTTTTTGACGGCGGGCACGGCGGGTTCGACCGGCGGGTTCAAAGACCAGAATGCGCGCGCCTGCACCATGTCCATTGGCGCGGGAGCCGCAGCCTGCGCCTGGCCATCGCGCGGATCGGGGGCGCCCATCAGGATCCATTCGCGGAAGCGCGCCTGCGTGGCTTCGGGCAGCCGGTTCTTGGGCGGCATCTGCAGATCGGCATTGCCGAAGCCGATGGCCGTGAGCAGCAAACTCTCTTCGGACTTTCCGGGAACGACGGAAGGCTTGCCGGAGTCGCCGCCTTTGCGCAGCGCCTCGCGTAAGTCCACGCGCAGTCCCCCTTTCAGTTTGCCAACCTTGACAGCCTCTGCCGAGTGGCACTGATAACAATGCTCCACCAACGCCGGCCGGATGTGCTTCTCAAAAAAGGCGATGCCGACAGGCTCCGCCGCCGATCCTTTGGGCGAAGTGAAAACGACGGCCCACAGAGCGAGGCTCAATACGCGGGAAGCGAATTTGAATCCGTGGCCGTCCATATTTCGGAGACGGCTGCAGCGTAGCGAGGCTTCAACAAAGAATCACGCGCGAAACTCTGCGCACGCAAAAGCGAGGTCAGTCTTTGGCGGGTTGGAGCTGGAGGCAGACAAGTGTGCCGCGGGCATTGCGGGCAAAGAGCCGGCCGGCGTTGAGCGCGGGGTTCGTCCAGCATTTGCCCTCGAGGATTTGTGCGCGGGCGAGCGGCTTGAACGCCGCGGGCGTGGCATCGCAGAGCAGCAATTCGCCTTTGTCGGAGAGCACGAGAAGGCGGTTGTTCGCGGCCAGAATCCCGCCGGTGCCCACGGGCGGTCCGGTCCATTTCACTTCGCCGGTGGCCAGTTCGATGCAGCGCAGCGTGGCGCGTTCGCCGGCGTTCCCGTCCAGTCCATAAATGAATCCTCCCAGAACGACGGGCGGCGTAAATTGGGCGCGGAGATTTTTATTTTCCCAACGCACCTTCGGCGCGCCCTCGGTGAGCTGCAACGCGGTGCCGCCGCGATTGTCGCCGGAAGAAAGGAGCAGCGTGTCGCCGATGATGACGGGATCGGCGGCGTTGATGTCGTCCTGCGTCCGCCACGGATGCCGCCACGCAACAGTGCCCGTCCGAGGATCGAGAGCGACGAGTTCCTGCTTCGCAAAGAGGGCGATGAAATGTTTGCCTTTGAAATCGAAAGGCACCGGCGTCGCGTAACCGGAGGCGTCGGGGCCGGATTTCCAAACGACGGCGCCCGTTTTCTTGTTCAGCCCGACACCCGCGCTGCCGAGATTGAGGATGACCAGATCGCCTTCGATGAAGGGCGAACTGGAAAAGCCCCACTCCGGCATTTTCGTTTTGAGTTGCCGCGCCAGATCCACTTCCCACAGCAACTTGCCCGTCTTGGCATCGAGCGCATAAGCATTGCCACGGCGACGGAAAGTGAAAACCGTGTCGCCATCCACCGTCGGCGTGGCATTGGGTCCGCCCTCGTAAACATTCTCCATCTTCAGACCGGGCGACGAATGTTCCCACAGCACTTTGCCATTGGAAACATCGATGCACGTGACCACATCCGCGCCCGTGTGGTAACCCATCGTATAAGCGCGGCCGTTGGCCACCGAGATGGAAGAAAAACCCAGACCGACCTCGGCCTTCCACAAAACCTTCGGCCCTGCATCCGCCCACGGCTCCACTTTCTCCGTGGAAATTCCATTCGCATCCGGCCCGCGCCAGCGATGCCACTCCGCCGCCAACACGGATGATGCAGCAAGAAAGAGCGCCGCGATTCCAGCAAGCGTGTGGCGAGTGATCATGTCAGAAGCCTGCCCGCAACCGTCCACACGGTCACGAGAAATTACGATCCACATTCCCACGCCACTCATCAGCCGCACGTAGTCCGACGCCGTGGGCGAAGAGGTGCTGCACAGTTGGGCCTAGTCCCAACAGAGCGGTTCCAATTTATTTCCCGCCTCCTTTGCCCAGCCAATGTCGTGCGGCGAGGCTCATCTTCGCCGGCTCGCGCTGCACCATTTCGCGGAGCACCTCGATGGTCACGCGCTCGGGTTGGCGGGTCTGCGCGCGAAAATCCATCACGAGCTTTTGCTTCTCGCGTTGGATGATCTGGATCTCGTCCGCCTCATCCGCTCCATCAGCCTCTTGCGCCATGTCGCCACCGTAACAAGGATTCCCGCCGCTGGCAAACGCGCTTACTTCACGCCCACGGCGTACAGCGCTTCAAATCCGCGCAGATAGATGCGGCCGTTGGCGATGACGGGCGAGGCGGTGAGTTGATCGGGCAGTTTATTCTTCGCCAGCACCTCGAACTTCGTTCCCGCTTTCACCACCGAGACCATCCCGTCGCGCGCGGTCAGGTACAGATTTCCGTCGGCGGCCACGGGCGAGCCGCGGTAGGTCTGCGCGTACACGCGCTCGGCGTAATGCTGTTTGCCCGTCGCGGCGTCCAGACACACCAACGTGCCATTCTCGCGGCAGAGATACACTTCGCTGCCGAAGATGAGCGGCGAAGTGACATCGGGCGTGCCTTGGTTGAGACGCCATTGTTCGCCCGCCGCGCCTGCGGCCAGATAGCCGGTGGCCGTCGGTTTGACACCCACGACACCGCGGTTCTTCGCCGTCGGAATCACGACCAATCCCGCCACCGCCACGGGCGACGCCACAAAACGCAGCGTGGAGTTGTAGCTGTCTTTCGGGTTCAGATCGCCCAACCGCCAAATCTCGCCGCCATCCGTCAGGCGATGCGCGACGGCGTAATCGTTGCCGTGCGTGATGAGATACGCCTTCGCGCCGTCGCGCCACAGGCAGGGGGACGTGTAGGAATGTTCGCACTCAGCTTTGCCGTCGCTTTTGCGATCCACCTTCCACACTTCTTCGCCACTCGCGGCGTTGATGGCCACCACCCACGCCCCGCCGGAATGGATGAGCGGCAGATAGAGCCGCCCTTCGTGCAGCAGCGGCGTGGTGTGAAAACCAAACCCCAGCTTGATGCGCCCGTAACGCTGCTCCACGTTGAACTGCCACGCGGGCTTGCCGTCCATGTCGTGCGCGGAGAACACCCCCGTGCCCGTCAACGTGTACACGCGCTTGCCATCCGTGCTGGGCGAGGGCGACACGCTGGTGCGCTCGCCTTCGCGGCCGCCTTTGTTGACGTCCATCACGCGCCGCCACAATTCCTTGCCCTCGGTGCTGGCGCAGAGCAGCAAGAGTTCCTTGTCGGTGGCGCAGGTGAGAAAGATTTTATCACCCCACACCACCGGCGTGGCCGAGCCGATGCCGGGCAACGCGAGTTTCCATTTCAGATTCTTCTCGGCGCTCCATTCGGTGGGCAGCCCTTTTTCGCTGCTGATCCCATCATGGTTTGGCCCGCGCCAATGCGGCCAGTTCTCCGCCGTGAGCGAACCCGCGACACAACAGGCGAACAATACCATCCGAGTTTTCATTGAATTTATAATGGGTGATCAGGACGGCCGAGGTTCACTTGATTTCTTTCAGGCGCACATTGCGAAACTCCATCGCTGCGCCTTCCGCCTGCATGCCGATGTGGCCACGCGCGGGCTTCAGCCCCGTGCCTTCCCACGCCAACTTGCCGTTGCACCAAAACGTCACCTTGTCGCCCACCGCACGCACGCGCCATTCGTTCCATTCCCCTGCGGGTTTTTGCAACGCCGGCACCGCCTTGGCGCCTTCCACCTTGCCGCCGACCAACCCGCCTTCGCTGCCCTTGGCGAGATTGAGTTGGTTGCTGCCCAAGTTGGGACCGCTGCGCAGATAAAGGCCGCTGTTGTATTTATCACCCTTGGCCCGCCACTCCAGACGCAGCTCAAAATCCCCGTACTCGTTGGCCGTGGACAGATGCGGGCTGCCGCCGCCGCTGAGTTGGATGACGCCCTCGGCCACCTTCCAGTTCGCCGGCGACTTCGCTGCGCCGGTGAAACGCCAGCCGTCGAAATTCTTTCCGTTGAAGAGCGGCGCGAAGCCTTCTTCCTTTTCCTCCGCAGCACACACCGTCTGCGAAGAGACGGCGAGGGTCGCGGCGCACAGCAAGATGATGGAGAATATGGATTTCACGGAGGATGAGACGCTGCCCGCGCCGATTTCATCGAACAACTTGCGGGCCGCGCGCGGCGACATCGCTCAGGCGATCAACTCATCCACCACGCGGCCGTGCGGCACCAGCATGTGCGGGCGGTTAAGGTTGTCGTGCAAGTCGGTGCGCGGATCCACGCCCAGCAGATGGTAAATGGTGGCGATGATGTCGCCCGGCGAGGTGGGCTGGTCCGCCGGCAACGCGCCCGTGCGGTCGCTCGCGCCGTGCACAAATCCGCCCTTGATGCCGCCGCCCGCCAACATCACCGAGTAGCAGGCGTTCCAGTGATCGCGTCCGGCACCGTTGTTGATGCGCGGCGTACGGCCAAAATCTCCCAGCACCGCCACCAACGTGCGCTTGAGCATGCCGCGCTGATGCAGGTCGCTCAACAGACTGGAGCACGCGGCATCGAACTGCGGCAGGAGCGTGCCTTTCAATTTCTCGAAATTGCCGCCGTGCGTGTCCCACGTGGCGTTGGCGTCGGGCGCCCAGCTCATCGTGACCACGCGCGTGCCCGCCTCCAGCAACCGCCGCCCCAGCAGCACGCTCTGCCCATAAATATTGCGCCCGTAAGCATCGCGCATGGCGGCCGGTTCGCGGTCCAGCTCAAACGCGCGACGCGTGGCGTCGGCCGTCAGCAAATCAAATGCGCGCCGTTGGAATTCGCCCAGCTCATCGTACGCCGCCTTGCCGCTGGGCTGTTTCTCCAGCAACGCGCGGTCCAGTCCACGCAACAATTCATCGCGCCCGGCCAGTCGCCCGGCGTTGACGCCTTCGGGCGGCGTGAGATTCTGCACGCGGAAATCGGGCTGGCTGGGATCTTCGAGCACCCAGAAGGGATCGTGATGCGCACCGATGAACCCCGCTTGAAATCCCGGCTGCAACGGGCCGCCCGCGCCTTCCTTGGTTTTGTACGGCAACGCCACGTACGGCAACGTGGCCGCGCGCGGCGGGCGCAGTTTGGCCAGCACCGCGCCCATGTTGGGATGATCGCCCGGCTTGGCACCGCCGCCCTGCTCGCCGCGGTCGTGCCCCGTGAGCGCGGCGTACACCGCCGCAGCGTGCGAATTGTTCACGCTGTGATTCATCGAACGCACCAGCGCGCAGTGGTGCATCTGCCGCGCCAATCCCGGCAGGTGTTCGCTCAACTGAATGCCCGGCACCGTGGTGGCGATGGGCTTGAATTCGCCACGGATCTCCCGGGGCGCATCGGGCTTCATATCCCACATGTCGAGATGACTGGGACCGCCGTTGAGAAAAAGGATGATGCAGGAATCCGCGCGCGTGGCGAAGCCCGTCTTGCCGGCCGCTAAGAGTTGCGAGAGCGATAACCCCGCCGCGCCCAGCGCCCCCACGCGCAGGAACTCGCGCCGGCTCGCCGCGTGGCGAAGGATTGATTGTTCGTGTTGCAAAGGAGATTCAGAGATTGGTCTGCCACTGCCTTCGACGCCCGCCCCCGCGCGGGTCATTCACTTCAGCACGCGCTCAGGCCAAGATTTCCTTCACCACATGGCCGTGCACATCGGTGAGGCGAAAGTTGCGGCCGCTGTAACGGAAGGTCAGCCGCTCGTGATCCAGCCCCAAGAGATGCAGCAGCGTCGCGTGCAAATCGTGCATGTGCACTTTGTCCTCGATGGCCTTGTGGCCCCACTCATCAGTCGTGCCGTGCGCAAAGCCCTGCTTCACGCCGCCACCCGCCAGCCACACGGTGAAGCCGCCCGCGTTGTGGTCGCGCCCCGTCCCGTTCTTCTCCGCGTACGGCGTGCGGCCAAACTCGCCGCCCCACCAGACAATCGTGTCCTCCAACAGCCCGCGCGCCTGCAAATCCTGCAGCAGTCCCGCCACCGGCTTGTCCGTGGCCAGCGCGTGATCTTTGTGTTTGGGGATATTGGAATGCTGATCCCACGCGGGATTGGCCGAGTTGTCGCCGTAGGTCACCTGCACATAACGCACGCCCGACTCGCACAGCCGCCGCGCCAGCAGGCATTGCTTCCCGAAATTATCCGTCGGCTTCTCGCCGATGCCGTACAGCGCCAGAGTCGCGGGCGTTTCCTTGGAAGTGTCAAACACCTCCGGCGCGCGCCCCTGCATGCGCCACGCCAGTTCGTAGGAATTGACGACCGCCTCCAACTCCGTGTCGCCGGGCTTTTTGCCAAGCTGCTCCGCGTTGATCGCCTGCAACAGATCGAACTGCCGCCGCTGCGCCGCCGCGTCCATCAGCGGATTGGCAAGATTGCGAATCACCGCTTCGCTCGCCGCCCCGCCGGCCTTGCCCATTGCCGTGCCCTGATAAATCGCCGGCAAGAACGCGTTGCCAAAATTGCGCGGCCCCCCGTTGCCGCTGGACGGACTGATGGAAACAAAGCCCGGCAGATTCTCGTTCTCCGTGCCCAACCCATAATTGACCCACGCCCCCACGGAGGGCCGGATGAACTGCGTGGCCCCGCAGTGCAGGAACAGCGTGGCTGGCCCGTGCGCGATGCCCTCGGTGTGCAGCGAGTGGATGAACGTCATCTTGTCCACGTGCCGGCACATCTCGGGGAACAGGTCGCTGCCCCAACGCCCAGACTGTCCGTGCCGCGCAAATTTCCAGAGCGGCTTCATCACTCGCTGCGTGCTGGCCTCGCGCTTGCCGCTGTTGGCGATCTTGCGCGCGTCATCAAAATCCAGCAGCTCCCCATCCCGCGCTGCGAGCAACGGTTTGTGGTCAAACGAATCCACATGGCTCACGCCGCCCTGCATGAAAAGGAAGATCACCCTTTTGGCGCGCGGCCGGAAATGAGTGGGCCGAGCCGCGAGAGGATTGGTGGCCGCACCCGCGTGCTGCGCCGCCAACCCCGCCAACGCCAGTGAACCAAATCCGCATGCGGCGCTCCTGAGCGCCTCGCGGCGCGTCAACGGCAGACTGCTCATTCGCGGTTGCCCAGCATCCAACATCGTGCGCATTGAACCATCCTCAGCCGCCGCCCGCCAGCCGAATTTCAGCCCACCCACGAGCCACTTCACACGGCACAATCCCGGCACAGTCTTGGCCAAGCCAAGGTCTAGTCTGCCGCGCCTGTCGCCGTCCATTGGAGGTAATGGAACCTTCAACAACCGCATTCGGGGTGTGGAACGGCGGCCGGTATGTAGCCTTTGGCCGCGCGTTGAACGAGGCGCGCTGGCTGGACTTGGTCCGCACCGCATACGATTCGGGCGTCCGCACTTTTGTCACCGCCGACGTGTACGGGCAAGGCGCTGCCGAACAGTTACTGGCACGCGCGTTACAGGATGTGCCGCGCGATTCGTACTGCTTGGTCGGGCTTATCGGCCATGATTTTTACGCGGGCACACCCCCGCGACACACCGGCCACGCGCGCTTCACCGATCCCACGCTGCGCACGCCCGGCGCTTTCGCCGCCTACTTGGAGATGGCGGTGCGCCATTCGTTGCAACGCTGCCGCACCGATCATTTCGATGTGGTGATGCTGCACAATCCCGACGCGGTGGGGTACACCTCCCAAGAGGTGTGGACGGGTTTGGCGCGGCTCAAATGGCGCGGGCTCACGCGGCGATT
>SIAW01000092.1 GCA_009695465.1 Pedosphaera sp. | reverse complement strand
GCCGTAGGAGGCGTTGCTGAAGTAGTCTTGGATGTTGCTGATCCGGCTGTCCCTGACAGCGGTGCTGGACCACGGTGACCCAGCGCGGTCGGGAAATTCCACCGGGATGAGCAGCATCGTCTTAGGCCCCAAATTTTCATAGGCCCGCCCAATGGCGGCGGCGATGGATACTTCTTCGCCCAGTGCAGCCCAGCGAGCCTCATCATACGCAACATCGGCCATTAAACTGACGTCCACCGTTTCTCCGGCTTCCAAAGCGCGCACGGGCGAATCAGCCAGAGCGATGCGATCCCCCACAGCCACGCCGTGCATGTAGAGGTCATTCACTGTCCCGAATCGCGAAAGGACACCGTACGTGTGAGCTTGGTAGGATTGATCCCCGAGCTGCACTTGGCGCTGGATGAGAGGTGCGGTGGACTCGGTGCCTTCCTCCGGGGTGACGCCAAACACTTGAAGATTGCCGATGCCCGAAATGCGGCTTTCTGAGTGCGCGAGAACTTCCTCGGGCAATTCCGCACGGACATCCTGTGGAATCGCCGCCGCCAGCGCAGCCGCGGGATTCGACACAATCAAGTTACTCATCGTGAGCCGGCGCTCTTTGGCCAGCTCAACGCCCTCGTGGATTAACCGGCTCTTTTGAGCGGGAGTGGCCGAGGTGAACTGGTCTGCCCATGTTGAGAAGCGATGCCATTCCGGTTTGCTTTCATGACCCCAGTGGGTTCCGTAAATTGTCGCCGCCGGTTTGGTGGATGAACGCAGAGATTCAGACACAGCCTTTGCCTCGGCAAGCCTGTTGCTGTTTTGTTTGGCGCGGGCTTGCAGAGTCTTCACCCTCTCGGCCGCCGTGGTGATTCCAGTAGATTCGGCAGCCGCATGGGGCGCTGGCTGGCTGTCCCAGCGCACGTTAAAAAATGCACCGCCACAGAGGATGGCCAAAATCAGACAGGCAAATCGCTTGTGCATGGAAATGCACCGCGTTAACTTTGGGCTCACGAACGTGTTATATCTAAAGACTGCAACAAGTGTCAAGTTATTAACAAGTGACAGCCCTATCTATCGCATGGATGCGAAGAGGTGTCGGACGCGAAAAACTCACTTCGCCATTGGCGGCTCGATGAATTCCCAGCGTTCGCCGAAGAAGCCGGCGGACGCGATCGCGCCGGGCCAGCGCGCACTCGCTGGCGTGCGGATGTCCACCACCGCCCAGTCGGGGAGCTTGGCAATCTGCCGCGCGTTGTTGAGATAATCGTACTCGCGAAAGGTGAAGCCGGAGTTCAGCACGACATATTTTTTCGGGTTGAGCGGATTGGGATAAATCATCACCGGGACGTGATGGCTGCCGACGAAACTTTGCGCGCCGGCTTTCACGCCCGCAGCGGTCCACGTCAACGGCAGCTTGTCCGCGATGCGCGCGAGCAGTTTATTGCTCTGCGGATCGCCCCACAGGATGAGATTGTGCGCGGCGATGTCCGCGTCGCTCACCGCCGCGTCGTCCTTCACGCGCGCGTCGCCGCGGAACTGGCTCCGCCAGTGGACAACCGCATGCGCCATTTCCGCCTTCGTCCACGCGCCGACCTTTTCGTTCAACGCCGCGCCGGTGGGGCGAACCATCAGGAATGAATCCATGAACGCGTCGTCGATTGGCCCCTGCAATCCGTGCTGCTTGTACAGCGATTGAACGGCGGGATTGTCCGGCCGGTGCGCGGCGATCCATTTGCCATTCTCTTTTCGGAACGACGCGAGCCACGTTTGTTTGGGCGTCACCGCGGGCGCGTCGATTTTTTGGCCGTCGAGTTTCACCGACGATGGAAACGCGCAGGCAAGCGGGCAACGGCCGGCCGGCATTTCAAACGTGATCGCCGTGACATTCTTCGTCGTCGCCACGACCCCGTTGAGCTTGAGGTCGATGGCGGCATCCACTCGCGTCTCTTCCCAATGCTGCGCCAGCCGCTCGACGCGCACCCAGTGGCTCTCGTTGTAGCGCAGCGTCCACGTCGCGAACTTCACGCGCTCGGGCGCAAGCTCGCGGCCTTTCGCGGCGATGGCGTCGATGCGCTTGTTGATTTCCACTTTCGCCGCCGCCTCGTATTTATGATCCGTCTTCGGTCCGATGATGTGCACCAGCTCCAGCCCCTCGGCTTTCATCGCGCGCGCCATGATGTCGGCCGCCTGCTTCTGTCTGTCGATCTCGCCGGAGTACGCCACCGTCGGCAGATTGAAAAGGTTCACCGCGTAATCGGTGCAGTCGTACCAATGCCAAAGCTTCCGCTCGAACCACGCCGGCTTCACGATTTCGTTTTGGAAAACCTTCAGGAAATCCGGCGTCTCGCTGAAGCCCGCGCCCGGCGCCGCCGCCGCCCACTTGCCCGGATAATGCACCGCGAACTGCCAGCACGCCGCGCCGCCCATCGAGAAACCGCGCACCACCAGCCGGTCGTCGTCGACGGGATAAAATTTCTTCGCGTGCGCCAGCGCCTCGAAGAGATCCATCTCGCCCGCCATCTTGTTCGCGTTGCAGTAACGGCCGTAAAGATGGAGCACGAAGGCGTTCGCCGGAACAAATTCGCCCGGCGACTTCTGCCGACCGTCCACGAACGACATCTCGCTGAGCTGTTCGCCGCGGCCGTGAAACCAGAAATCCAGTCGGCGCGGCGCATCCTTCGGCGTGAACCCCGCCGGAATCACCATCCCGTACGGCTGCACCGAGCCATCAATCTTCGATTCGTAGCCGCGCACGACCAACCCCGTCTGCGCCAGCCACGGCGCGCGCCCCTCGCGCAACGCCGCAGCGCGGTCGAGACCGTTCTTGAGCAACCCGCGCGCGATCGCCACCTCGTTCGTCTTGTAAAACTCATCGTGCCGCAGCGCCCAATCCACCGCCTTGTGATAGATGAGCACGTCGGGCAGCAGTTCAAAAAACACAGGCTTGCCCTTCAACGACGAGCGCAGCGCCTCAATCTCTTTGCCCAACTGCGCCGCACCAGCGGCCAACTCCGCGCGATCCGCCACGGCGATCTTGATGCCCAGCGGCGGCACCGCGCGGACCTTCTCGACCAGATTATCCCCCGGCCCATCGGCCAGCAGCGCGAAGGAGAGACACAAAAATGACAGCGCGAAAATTTTCAGGCGATTCATGGTGGAGCAGAAGCGATACACACACCCGCGCCGGCAAACAAGCCGTTTCACCGCATTGACATTCCGCACCTGCGCGGCACCATCGGGCATGAACCGCCGCGCATTTCTTCAATCGGCAGGCTTGGCGTCACTGGCCTTCCCCAGCGTTACATTTGGCGCGGATAAAAAACTGCGCGTGGCCATCATCGGCCACACGGGTCGCGGCGATTACGGCCACGGACTGGACACAGTTTGGCTGTCGTTGGCGGAGACGGAGATTGTCGCGGTGGCCGACGCCAATCCCAAAGGATTGGAGACCGCGCGCGCGCGGCTGAAGGTCGAGCGCGGCTTCGCTGACTATCGCCAGATGCTCGAACAATCGCGTCCGGACATCGTCGCCATCTGTCCGCGTCACGCCGATCAACATCACGACATGGCACTCGCCGCCGCTGCCGCTGGCGTGCGCGGGGTGTATATGGAGAAGCCCTTTTGCCGCACGCCCGCCGAGGCCGATGCCCTCGTGGCCGCCTGCCAACGCACCGGCATGAAATTGGCCGTGGCCCATCGCAACCGATATCATCCGGTGTTAAAAACCGTGGACAAGATGATCGCCGACGGCGCGATTGGCCGCTTGCTCGAACTGCGCGGACGCGGCAAAGAAGATGCCCGCGGCGGCGGCGAGGATCTGTGGGTGCTGGGTTCGCACGTGCTCAATCTCATGGCCTATTTTGGCGGACAACCGCGCGCTTGCGCCGCAGTGCTGGAAAAAGATGACCGGCCTGTCACCAAGGCCGATGTGCAGGAAGGCCGCGAAGGGCTGGGGCCGCTTGCGGGAAACAAAATCAACGCGCGCTTCGACATGGAGCGCGGTGTGCCCGGCTATTTTGATTCCATCCAAAACGCCGGCAAAGCGGCTGCGGGCTTCGGCCTCCAACTGGTGGGCAATCAAGGCATCATTGATCTGCGCTGCGATCGCCAGCCGTTGGCGCATCTGATGCCCGGCAATCCGTTCCAGCCGGTGCGGGAGTTGCGCCCGTGGATCGCCATCAGCACTGCTGGCGCGGGCAAGCCCGAGCCGATGGAACAGGTCGATGCCGATGTGGCCAAGCACATCATCCCCGCGCGCGATCTGATGGCCGCCATCCGCGAGGATCGCCAGCCGTTGTGCGGCGTGCGCGATTCGGCGACCGTCGTGGAGATGATCAGCGCGGTGTTTGAATCGCACCGGCAAGGCGGCGCGCGCGTGGTGCTCCCTCTTAAAAACCGCGCCAACGCACTGGCGTCGTTGTCCTGATTTATGTCTCGCATCGGGACATTGCGCTGGGCGTGGCTGATGGCATTTTCCGTGGCTGCGCCGGCGGTTGCAGCGCCGGTGGATTATCAGCGCGACGTGTGGCCGCTGCTCAAAGCCAAGTGCGTTTCTTGTCACGGACCGTTGCGGCAAAAGGCGGGACTGCGATTGGACGCGGGCCGGCTCATCCACCAAGGCGGCAAGGACGGGCCGGTCATTTCCACCATGCCGGGCAAAAGTGCGCAGAGCGAACTGCTGGCGCGCGTGCAATCTGCCGACCTCGACAAGCGCATGCCGCCGACCGGCGCGCCGCTGGCCGCTGATCAAGTGGTGCTGCTGCGGGAATGGATTGAGCAAGGCGCGCAGTTTCCAAAAGATGAGATCGTCGGAGCCACGCCGCAGGAACATTGGTCGTTCCAAACTGTGAAACGCCCCGCCGTGCCGCAGGTGATAGACACCCGCTGGCCGCTCAACGACATTGACCGCTTTGTGCTGGCCCGACTGGAAGCGAAGGGTTGGCGGCCCAATCCGCAAGCGGAGCCACGGGTGCTGGCGCGGCGCGCGCATCTGGATCTCATCGGTCTGCCGCCCGCTCCCGCCGAGGCACAAGCTTTCGCAGATGCGCCCGGCGGCGAGGCGTTCTCAAAAATGGTGGCGCGGTTGCTGGCCAATCCCGCACACGGCGAACGTTACGCGCGGCATTGGCTGGATGTGGTGCGCTACGCCGACTCCAACGGCTACGAGCGCGACGGCGCCAAGCCGGAGGTGTGGCGCTACCGCGACTACGTCATCCGCGCGCTCAACAGCGACAAACCCTTCGACCGTTTTGTGCGGGAGCAGATTGCCGGCGATGAATTGGCCGACGCCAATGCGGACAGCGTGACGGCCACGGGACTGCACCGGTTGGGGCCGTGGGATGATGAGCCGGCGGATTTTGCCGTGGACCGTTATGATCAGCTCGATGACATCAGCAACACGGTCGGGCAGGCATTTTGGGGGCTGACCATCGGCTGCGCGCGTTGTCACGATCATAAGTTCGATCCGCTCTCGCATCGCGATTACTACTCGCTCGTGGCGGTGTTTAACCCGCTGCAGCGGCCGCAGTCCGGTCGCTCGGAGCTGGCGCGTCCGGCCGCGCCGCCGGTCTTGGCGGCACAGATCGCGGCTCGCGACCAACAGGCGGCCCGCGAACAGGCGGCGATGACGGCACTGCGTGCGGAGTTCCAGAAAACTTTTCTGGCCGGTGGCGCGAGCAAGCTGCCAGCGGCGGTGACGTCCGCGTTTGCGGTGGAGGAAAAACAGCGCAGCGCCGAGCAGAAAAAGTTGGTGCAGGAAAATCAATCCAAGCTGGACGCCGAACTGGCGATCGCAGCGCCCGTGGAGTTGAAATCCAAATTGGCCGCGCACGAGTTGGTCATCGTTCGGTTGCGCCAACAAACACCCGATGTGCCGCTGGGTTATTTCATGGTGGAGAACGGCCCGCGCGCACCGGACACGCGCATTTTGTTGCGCGGCAATCCCGGCACGCCGGGCGAAGTGGTGGGGCCGGCGGTGCCGGTCATCCTCGCGCGCACGCCGCCGACTTTCCTGGCGCCGGACACGCACACCACGCGCCGCCGCCTGTCGCTCGCGCAGTGGATGACGGAGCGCGAGAACCCGCTGCTGGCGCGCGTGATCGTCAATCGCGTCTGGCAATGGCATTTCGGCGAGGGACTGGTGCGCACGCCCAACGATTTTGGATTGATCGGCGAACGCCCGACGCATCCGGAACTGCTGGATTTTCTGGCGCACTGGTTCGTGCACGACGCGAAGTGGTCGCTCAAGGCGTTGCACCAATTCATCTGCACCAGTCGCACGTATCAGATGAGCAGCGCGCGCAACGAGACGTATGCCGCAGTGGATCCTGAAAACCGGTTGCTGTGGCGGCAGTCCAGTCGCCGGCTGGAGGTCGAGGCGATTCGCGATTCGATGCTGCATGTCAGCGGGCGGTTGGACGCGCGCCTGTATGGGCCACCGATGTATCCCTTCATCCCGGCGGAGGCGCTGGCCAATCACGCCGACAAGACCTCCATCTGGCCGGCGTACGACGAGGCCGCCGCTTCGCGCCGCACAGTGTACGCGTTCATCAAGCGGTCGCTGCTGGTGCCGATGATCGAGGTGTTTGACCTGTGCGACACCACGCGCAGCGCGCCGCGTCGCGCGGTGACGACCGTGCCTACGCAGGCGCTGACCTTGTACAACGGGGAATTGGTGCGGCGACAGGCGCAGCATTTTGCCGATCGCCTGCTGCGTGAGGCGGGCACCGATGATCGTCGGCAGATCGAACGCGCATGGTTGCTGGCGCTGGCGCGGCCGCCTCGCGAGGCCGAGGTGCAGGCGGCCGTGGCGTTCCTCGCGCAAGAGCGCGCGCAGGCGGTCGCAGCAAAGGCAACCGAGGCCGACGCACGGCGACAGGCGTTGGCACAGCTTTGCCGCGTGATGTTCAACCTGAACGAATTTGTGTACACGGAATGAGCTGCCATGAACGGTGACGTCTCACGATTCATCCCCAACCACACGCCGTGCGGGCGCACGCGCCGGGAATTTCTGTGGCAAGCGGGCGGCGGGTTTGCCGCGCTGGCACTCGTTGATCTGTTGACACGCGACCGCGCGTGGGGCGGAGAGGCCGCCGCGCGGCCACCGCATTTTGCCGCGAAGGCCAAGCGCGTGGTGTTTCTTTTTATGAACGGCGGGCCAAGCCAAGTGGACACGTTTGATCCCAAACCGCTGCTCACGCGTTTTCACAACCAGACCTACACGGGCGAATGCAAGGTCGGCTCCAACGGCCGGCCCATCGGGCGTCTCACGCAATCGCCGTTTCCCTTCCGCGCGCACGGCCGCAGCGGGCTGCCCATCAGCAGCCTGTATCCGCATTTGAGCCGGCACGCCGATGAACTGTGCGTCATCCGCTCCATGCACACGGACACGGCGGCGCACGCCTCCGGCTGCATCCAGATGAACACAGGCAGCGTGCTCATCGGCAAACCGTGTCTGGGCTCGTGGCTGAGCTACGGCCTGGGCACGGCCAATGAAAATCTGCCGGGCTTTGTGGTGATGACCGATCCGCGCGGCGGGCCGATTGGCAGCGCGTCGAATTGGTCGGCGGGGTTCATGCCCGCGACGCATCAGGGGACGATGTTCCGCAGCGACCACCCGGCGTTGCTGGACTTGGCGACGCCCAAAGGCACCACCGACCAGTCGCAGCGGCACGGGCTGGATCTGTTAAAAGAACTCAACACCCAACACCTGCAGCGGCGCCCGGGGCAGACCGAGCTGGCGGCGCGCATCGCTTCCTATGAGCTGGCGTATCGCATGCAGACGACCGCCGCCGAGGCGGTGGATTTGGGTCGCGAGACTCCCGCCTCGCGCGCGATGTATGGGCTGGACCAACCGCTCACCAATGACTTCGCCCGCAAATGCCTCATCACCCG
Organism: Pedosphaera sp.; assembly: GCA_009695465.1. Classification (GTDB taxonomy): domain Bacteria; phylum Verrucomicrobiota; class Verrucomicrobiia; order Limisphaerales; family UBA1100; genus SYLI01. Next base: position 2,972 of record SIAW01000092.1, on the reverse strand, counting down.
CAGGCTCTTGGAGCGCGGCGTGCGCTTCGTGCAACTGTACTCGGGCGGCGGGCACATCGAGGACACGTGGGACGGGCACAACGATTGCGTCACCAACCACAAGACGCACGCCGGCGAGACGGATCAGCCGATCGCCGCGCTCATCACTGATCTCCAGCGCACGGGATTGTGGGAAGACACGCTACTGGTTTGGGGCGGGGAATTCGGGCGCACGCCCACCAGCGAAGGCGTCGGCAAACCGGGCCGCGACCACAACTGGCACGGGTTCACCATGTGGCTGGCCGGCGGCGGTGTCAAAGGCGGGCAAGCCATCGGCGCCACTGACGAGCTGGGTTTTGCTGCCGTGGAAGATCGCTGTCACGTGAGCGACCTGCACGCCACCGTCCTGCATCTGATGGGACTGGACCACCGCAAGTTGACGTTCTTTCACCAAGGATTGGATCAACGGCTGACCGGTGTGGAACGCGAGGCGCGCGTCATCGCCAAGGCGCTGGCGTAGTCGCCTGCTCAGTGGGCGAGATCTCGGTGTTTAATTCGGGCCATCTTGGAATGCCACTGGGCCAACAGCGGGTGCTGCTTCGGCAGACGGTGGTGGCCCGAAAAAAGGAAGTTCGCCAGCATCCCGTACAGATCGAAGTCAATGAACTGTGGTCGGTCGGCCAGCAGGAACGGCCGCGTGTGCAGCATCTGCTCGAAGGGCGCGAGCTTCTGCGCCAGCCCGTCCAGCAGGGCGTCTTGGTGGGCCCGCCACTGGTCAATGCAGCCGCGCCCGAACTTGCGTTCCTTGTGCCGGATGAAGGCGAGGTGCTCGCGCTTGGGCAGGAATTCCATGTAGTGGATGTCGTTCAACTTGAAGCCCAGTCCCTCAATCTCATCCTCGACGTGTTGCGAGAGGACAGCCTGCACGCCGCGCGTTGACGCTGGGAAAAGGTCGAGGCCGAATTTGTGGTCGAGGTAGTCAGCGATGCACTGCGAGGTGTCGCTGGTCTCGATCACCACGCGCGCGCCGTCTCGCAGGACGGGCACTTGATACGTGCGCTGCTTTGTCAATTTCCAGACCAGCGTGCGGTCGGTGTTCGGGATGTTGCGGAGGCGAAACTTGGCGCCGGCGAATTCAAGGATGCGGCGTTGCACGATGCAAAACGGACTCCACGGGAACTGGACAAGTTCGAGCATGCGATGAAAAGGCGCGCGGCTAACGGCGGCGGGCGCGGGTCACTTGGACTTCGGCGCGGGCTTGGTCAGATGCCAGGCGGTGAGCCACTCGTGGCCGGTGCGGCGGAAGCCAAAATCGGCCGTCAACTTGCGTTCCATGTCCGGCATGTGGGCTGCGCCGTAAAAAATGGCGAGGCGTTTCTTGCCGTCGGCCATCGACTTTTTCAGCACCTTCAAGGCGAGGTCATTCCGTTCGTTGACGATCACGGTGCCGTCGCCGCCGTCGAGATTGGAGAGCGTGTCTTCCATCTCCGACATGTGGCCGGCGAGCAGGCGTTTCATTTCCAGCGGGCGATCGGGGCTGAGCAGGGCGCGCATGAGTTCCAGCGGGCTGATCTCCGTGCTGGGTTGGTCGGCGCGTTGGCGGCCCATTTCGGACTGCATCATCTTCCACATGAGCGAGAACATGGATTCGCCGCGCGCTTTTTGGCGTTGCGCGAACGTCTTGGGATCCATGTCGGCGTGCACGAAGTTGGGCTTGGTGTAGTCGATGATGTCCAACTGGAATTGCAGCGCGAGCGATTCCTGCATGAACCGCTGGATGAAACTGATGGGATGCGTCGGCTTTTCCTTGCCCTTGGGCTTGGCGGCGGGCCGCTGGGCGTCGCGTGGATCAGCGACCAACTCGAAGAGGACCGCATCGTACTGCGTGAAGCGTTTGTTGAGCGCTTCGAAATAGGCGCGGTCGCCGATGTGGATGACGCCGATGAGATCCACCTTCACGCCCGTTTTCTCGTGGGTGAAGGAAGTGATGGCCACCTGCAACGTGTCCGCCGCCGCCTGCTTTTCGAAGCGCAGGTAAACATTGGTAGCGGCGGGTTTGACTGCAGGTGCCGGTGCGGCTGCGGACTTTGTCTTTGTGTCCGACGACGGCGGCTTGGGCGCAGCGGCGTGCAACGTGCCCAGCCAGTGCAGTCCGATGGCGCAGACTGCAATCAAGCAGAGGCGCAGGCGCAGGTGTTTCATGACAGGAAAGTATGCCGGGCCGCACAGAAACGCAACACCACGCAACAGCGCGAGCTGCAGCGTGGTGTGGCTTGGCCCGCGCGTGCGCGGGAGAGAGTCGAGTCTGCGAGGTGCCGCTTAACCCAGCTTCTGCAGGGTGGCCTTGATGGCGGCGAAGTTCGGCAGATCTTTCACGGTGGCTGTCTGCTCGGCGTATTGGACAATGCCGGCCTTGTCCACGACGAACGCGGCGCGCGCGCTGGTCGAGCCGAAGCCCGCGATCAGCCCGCCCAAATCGTTGATGAGCACGCCGTAGTCCGCAGTGGTCTTCTTGTCCAAATCGCTGGCGAGCGTGATGCCGATCTTTTCCTTCGTCGCCCACTGTTCCTGAGCGAACGGGCTGTCCACGCTGATGCCGATGACGGTGGCGTTGAGGTCGTTGTAGGCACTCAGTCCGGCGGTGATATCGCACAATTCGGCGGTGCAAACGCCGGTGAAGGCGAGCGGGACGAAGAGCAGCACGGTGTGCTTCTGGCCGAAGTTGGCGCTGAGTTTGACGTCGGAGACGCCAGTGGCAGTTTTGCTCTTGAGGGTGAAATCGGGGGCTTTGGTTCCAACAGCGATAGGCATAATTCTAATGGGTTTAGGTTTGAACTTCGGGGCCGCGTTTATAGAGAGGCGGCGGGGGGCTGTCAAACTGGATTCACTTCACATTAAGCTGTCACCGCGCGGCCATGCTTGCCGTCTGACACGTTGGGCATATTTCACTGGCAAGCATTGAAGGCCGTGATAGGCTCCCAATGACGCGAGTG
>SIAW01000005.1 GCA_009695465.1 Pedosphaera sp. | reverse complement strand
CCGGGTGCAGAGGAGAAAAAGCGTGCGGGTGCTGCGGCCCAGCAAATCGCCGGACAGCAAATGGCCAAGGCCCAGCAGGCATTGGAACAACCCAACGGACAACAAGCCGCCCGCCAAGCCGCCGAACAGGCTGCAAAGGCGTTGGACAAAGAGCAGCAGAATTTGGATCAAGCCATCGCCAAGCCGAAGGAAGGTCAAGAAGGTGGCAAGGGTCAAGAAGGTGGCAAGGGTCAAGAAGGTGGCAAGGGTCAAGAAGGTGGCAAGGGTCAAGAAGGTGGCAAGGGTCAAGAAGGTGGCAAAGGTCAAGAAGGTGGCAAAGGTCAAGAGGGTGGCAAAGGTCAAGAGGGTGGCAAAGGTCAAGAGGGTGGCAAAGGTCAAGAGGGTGGCAAAGGTCAAGAGGGTGGCAAAGGTCAAGAGGGTGGCAAGGGTCAAGAGGGTGGCAAAGGTCAAGAGGGTGGCAAAGGTCAAGAGGGTGGCAAGGGAGGTCAGGGGGGCGGTAAGGGGCAGAATGATCCGGGGGCCGTCAAGCCTGGTGGGCAGGCTGGTGGGGAAGAGGCGGCTTGGCTGGCGCGCGCGTTGGATCGGATGGATGCAGCGATGAATCCCAATCGCGAATTGCCGCGTGCTGCCGGAAATGGACAGCAGCCCAATCAACAGCCGGGCCAGCCTAAGCAGGGTGATAAAGGCGGACAGGATGCGCAGGCGGCGGCCGATGCCATCAAGCAGGCGGCGCAGGCGCAGGCGCAGGCCATGATGGAGGCGCGCGAGGCGGGGTTGACGCCGGGACAGTTGCCGCCGCCGGGCGCGGGTGATGGCACGGGCGGTGAGTTGCCGCCGCCGCAATTGCAGGCGCTCAATCTGCCCAATCTCGCTGGTGTTAAAGTGGAGGACTTGATGGAGAACTGGGCCAAGCTCAAGCCCAAGGAGCGTCAGATGGTCATCGATCGCATGCGCGAGAAATGGCCGGAGTCTTATCGGCGGCAGATCGAGGCGTACTTGGCGGTCGTGGGCGACAAGCAAAGCGGGCGGCCCGTCGCGCCGGTGCCTGCGCCGAGAAAATGAATCTCATGCGCCTGAGTTGGGTTGGCTTTTTCGCGGTCGCGGTGTTGTGTGAGCCGGTGGCGGCAGCCGATCGCGTGGACGACGCCGTCAAACGCGGGGTGAATTTTTTGGTGGCCAACCAAATTCAGGATGGGGCGGCGGATCAGAAGGGTGTCTTCGTGGTGGCTGATGATCCGGTGCGTTGGGCGGCGCGCAACACGTATCCCATGACGGCACTGGCGGTGATGGCGATGGCTGCGGTGGGCCATCAGCCCACGGAGCCGGGCGAGGCAGGCAAGGCCATGCAGATGGGTATTGATTTTATCATCCGCCCCAATCCGCAGCGCGATCGGAGCAACGGCTATTTCGGCGTGGACGGTTCGCGCATGTACGGACATGGGATCACCACGTTGTGCTTGGGGGAAATTCTGGGGATGGGCGTGGACAAGGCGCAGGATCGCCGCATCCGCCCGGAACTGGAGAAGGCGGTGGACCTGATTTTGCGCGCCCAGCAGGTCCCGAAATTCGCTGCCGTATTTACGGGCGGCTGGCGTTACGAACCTGGGTCCAATGACGCCGATCTTTCCATCTCGGTCTGGCAGGTGATGGCGCTGCGTTCGGCGCAGAACGCGGGTCTGCGCGTGCCACCGCAGAGCATTGATCTGGCGGTGAAATATCTGGAGCGCAGTTACCAATCGCCCCGCGACGCGCGCGGTCGTCCCAGCAATCTGCGCACGGGCTTTGGTTACGTCCCGCAATCGCGCCCGACGTTTGCCACCACGGCAGCGGGATTGTTGTCCCTGCAGGTGTGCAACAAATTGGATGCGCCCGAGGTGATCGGCGCGGCGAATTATCTGGAGGACATTGATCTGAAGCCCGACCTCATATGGTTTTTCTACGGCGCCTACTACTACGCACAGGGGATGCAGAAGCGCGCGAATGACGACCCCAACTCCGAGGGCAGCCGGCAGGCCAAGCTCGGGCGGGAGAACGTCGAGCGCGTGATGTTGCAGCAGCAAAAAGCCGATGGCTCGTGGGAGGCCACCAACCGCGCGGAGAATGACGTGGGGAAAATCTATTGCACCGCCATGGCCATCCTTAGCCTCTCGGTGAAGTACCACTTCCTGCCGATCTACCAGCATTGATGGCCCAGCTTTTTTAGACGGAGGTTGCAATTCGCCGGTGAGTTGACCCATCATTCCCGCATTCATGTCCCAAGACGGCTTCATCAAAACGGCCTGCCAAGCCTGCGAAGGACGGCTGGAACTGCCGCTGGAAGCCGTGGGCGTTCCCTTCGCCTGCCCGCGCTGCGGCACCAAGCTGGAGCTGGCGTTCAAGTGCGCCTGCGAACACTGCGGCGGGCCATTGTCATTCCCAGCCGATGCCGTGGGGCATCACATTGACTGCGGGCATTGCCACGGCAACACGCTGTTGATGCCCTCGGCCATCCGTGTTGTGGGTGAGCCGGCATCCGAAGAAACTCATGCGGCTCCGGAACCAGTAGCTGAAGCGCCTGCCCCCGCCGCTCCGGCAACGGAGAAGCCCGGGCCTGATCCCGCTGTCACGATGGATCTGTCGCATGCCGTTAGGCCGCGTGCCGCCTCGCCTGCTGCGGCGGAGACTCGCGTGGCGCCACCGGGACGGCCCGTCCGCGAAAGCGCACCGCCTAAACGACCCAACCCGCAGGCCGCATCCGGACTGCCAGCGCCCAGCCGGCCTGCTGCTGCGCCCGCGCGTCCCGGTGGCCCCCCGCGCAGTCAAGGTGTCAAAGGACCACCCGGCGCAGCGGCCGCTAAAAGTTCTGAATCCAGCGCGGAGAAACCGGACGCTGAGAAATCCAGCGAAGAGAGCGAAGACAAAAAACTGGAGGGCAATGCTGCGCCTCCCAAGCGGCCTTCATCCGCTGCGCCTCAGAAAAAGGGCGTCATGAGTCCCAGTGACGCCGCCGCAGCACGCATGGCCGCTGGCGGCATCAAGGCCGCGCCCACCTCGTCACAAGTGGCCGAGGCGGCCGCGATGGAAAGCGCCGGCCGGATGGAGGGCTTTAAGAAAAAGGGCGCGGTCGTATTGGTGGCCGTGGTTGTCTTGGGCATGTTGACTTGGTTCGTTGCGCTGCCGCTCTTGGACAAGGGCGGGGACGCCACGCTGCTCCGGCTGGCTGGAATCATGCCCAAGCCGAAAGTCAGTTCCGGCATCCCAGTCGTCGCCAAGGTCAATCCCGATGACATCGAGGTGGACGAGGCTTCCCTCGCCATCAAAACTGGCGACGCTGGGCTTGCGGCCATCACTGGCAAAGTGAAAAACAGCGGCAAGCAAAACCTCCGCGACGTGAAGATTACATTTCAAGTTGCCACCGCATCGGCGGAAGGCGACGCCAAGCCCGGGGAGTGTTCGGTCAATATTCCCAAGCTCGCTGCGGGTGCGGAGAAATCTTTCGAGGAAGCAATCACCCTTACGGTCGCGGCTGATGCCAAGCCCACCGTCAAGGGCAAGACCGCGCGCATTGACGAGCCTGCGCCGTCCAAATAGCTCAGCGCAGGAACCGGCCCCCGTTGATATCCAGCAACGCGCCGTTGATGAAACGCGAAGCGTCGCTGGCCAGAAAAAGTATCGCTGCCGCCACTTCATCGGCCGTGCCGTTGCGTTCCAGCGGCGTCTCCCGGCGATACTGCGCCATGCGTTCCTCGGTGGTAAACACCTCGTGATGGGGCGTCTCGATCACGCCGGGCATGATGGCGTTGGTGCGCACCGCCGGCGCCAGTTCGCGCGCCAACGTGCGGGTCATCACTTGCAGTCCGCCCTTGGCGACGGCGTACGGGCCTGCGCCATTGGCCCCGCCCGTCTGGATGGAGAGCGTGAGATTGTTGACGATGGAACCGTGCCCGCTGACGCGCAGATACGGGATGGCTTTTTGCGTGACGCGAAAAGCGCCGGTCAGATTGGTGGCGATGATTTTTTCCCAGAGCGCCAACGGACAATCCTCCAGTCGCTGCCGTTCCACGGGCGAGCCGGCGTTGTTGATCAAAATGTCCAGCCGCTGCGTGTGCGCGACCAATTGATCCACCAAGTCCGCCGCCTGCGTTGGATCCGAAATGTCCGCCTGCAGCAGCAGGCCATCGCCACCGTTGCCGCGCAGCGTGCTCAAGGTTTCCTGCGCCGCCGCCTCGCTGGTGTGATAGTGCACGCCGACAAATGCGCCGGCCTGCGCCAGTCGCAACGCGGTGGCGCGGCCAATGCCCGTGCCTGCGCCGGTCACCAACGCCACGCGGTCTTTCAGGCAATAGTCGTCCTGGGTCATGTTGCGATCTCCGTGTTTAACGCAGGATCAGCACGTCGGCCAAGTCCAGATCCAGCAAGATATCTTTGCCGTCGCGCTTGATCGGTTTGCCGCTGGCCAATTCGACGCGGCCGATGGGCAGCGAGGTGGTCACGCGCAGTTGCTTGACGGGGCCGGCGCTCCAGTTCACCAGGATGATGGCCGTGCCTTTGGGCGATTGGATGACGCACGGCTCGACCAATTTCTCGGAGCACGTCACGGGTCTTTCGATTCCTGTCAGCGCGGATCCGATCAACGCGGCGGCGGCGGGATGAAATTGCGTGGGGATGAAATGCGCGAAGGATTCGTTGACCGTGCCGCGATCCACGGGGCGCTTGGGCGTGGCGGGGTGATAGTACGTCAACCCCGGCAGGAAGGCGCAGTAGATGACTTTGCCGGTGCCGTTGATTTGTTCGGTGACGGCGGGCGTGCCATCGGCGAGGCGCGCGGTGACTTTGGCGGTCTTGGCCGTCACGCGGCTGCGCACGCCGATGACCGGCAGCGCGGCGGCTTTTTCTTGGCCGGGCTGTTGCCAGCTCGCGGTGTCGATGGCGGTGACGAAGGGCAGGTCTTGCTTGATCATGTCCACCTGCGCGCCGGCCGGTTCGTCCAGCGCCGTTTGTTCAACACCTGCCAGTTGGCGCAGCACGGTGTTGGGTTGGTTGAGTTCGTCGAACATGCCGCCGCCGGCGGTGACAAAGAGCGTGCCGCCTTTGGCCACCCACGCGGCGATTTGTTTGCTGGCGGCTTGGGAGACGTGCGCATCGGTGAGGTAAAGGACGCGGTAACTGTTGAGCACGCCGCTCTGCGCGTCCGGCTCGATGACAAAATCCAGCGGCGCTTGCTGGTGCAGAATGGCGGTGTACAACGCGCGTTTGGCCGCGCCGAACGAGCCGTGGTTGTCATCCCAAATATCGCCGGCCTCGCTGAACCACAGCGCGGTTTGCGCGGGGCGATTGCGGCCGCTTTGGATGATGTCCTCGAACTGGCCCAGCTCGCGGAAGCTGCGCATGATCGTGCGATACATTTCCGGCAGGCTGCAGTGATTCTCTGTGTATGCGGCTTGCACGGGGCGGAACTCGAACAGGTTCACCATCTGCATGCCGTGGCCCAGCGCGTTGAAGAACAGCCGCTGCCACGTCTCCGGCGTGTTGCCCGGCCAATGCGGCATGCAGTAGTAATGGATCTTCGCGCCCGGCTTGCCGCGGATGCCCGCGCGGAACATGTCCAGATTGATGTTGTTCATCTGCGCCGTGCCCACGGGCATCTGAAAAATATAATCCTCGCCCCACGGCATCGTCATTCCGTCCTCGCGGAAGATCGTCATCCACTTGTGCACCTCGCCCAAGTAACGGTGATTGGCCGGATAGTGCGGCGAGAAATTCGCGCCGATGCCCGCCTTGGGCAGATGCTGCCGCAGGATGTCTGTGCGCTCTTTGATGGCGCGGATGCCGAAGTGATATTCGAAACGCTTGGACCAATAGTACACGCCCGGCTGCGTGGCCTTGATGTCCTCTTTGGGATGATAGATAATCTGCGGCCAGTCTGCGGCGGTGGGCAGGACATCTTTGGGTTGGAGATTCTGCGTCTTGAGCCACGCGGCAAATTCCTCGTTCACCTTCGGCCCGCCGGGAGCAGGCAGGCCGATCTCGTCGCCGAGACTGACGCAGGCGATGCGTTGCGCGCGCGCGCCGAGTTTCTGGCAATACTCGGCCAGCTTGTCCGTGGCCACGCCGCGCACGTCAATGTACTCGTCCACGCGCTGGGTTGTGCTGCCGGTTTCCGTGTCGGCCAACGCGAAGAGCTTTTTGAACTCCACCACCGCCGCGTCATGTTTCGCGCCCAGTCCCGGCGAGAAGGTGCCGCCGTAAATGATCGTCTCCGTCGGCGCCCGCCCGCGCAGCGGTTCCTTTTTGATTTCCGCGAGCAGGTCGTGGACCAAATCTTCCTGCAAGCGCACACGGCGCGAATAGCGCGTGTCGGCGTCACCGGCCAAGCGCAGGGTGTCCGTGGCCTCGAACGTGGCAATCGGTTCAATCTTGCCGGCGGCATTTTTCAGACCGAAGACCGCGCGGCATTTTCCTTTGCATAAAAAGTTCCACTGCCCGTCGTTGAGCGTGTCCATCGTGCCGCCGACCTCCACCCAATCGGAGGTCTTGCCCGCGGCCACTTCCACGCGCACCACAGGCCAGTTGCGCAAGTGAACCCAGTACGGCGAGTGTTGCTGCCAATTGCCGCCACCGGGCGCGTCACCGCCGGTGAAGGTCAGCGGTGCCGCGCCGAGATTGGTCACCTGCACAAAGACATCGCCGGTCTGCGTGAGCATGCCGTCCAGCGGCAGGTAGTTTTCTTTTTCGATGCGCATCTGCACCTGCGCGTGATCGGTGGTGAGCAGCAGACAATCCACATTGCGACGCGCGGCGGGCGCGGGCTGCGTCGTGGCCAGCAGCGTGATGGTGGCCAAGCCTGGCTGCAGATCGGCAAACGCATCGTGACCTTCCCACACGATATTTTCAGAAGCGCCCCAACTCCATGACAGCTCCGTCTTGAGCTTCTCCCGGAACGCCCAGATTTTCAGATTGCTGCGCGCGCCGTACGGCCGGTCCAGCACCGTCTTGCCCGCTTGCTCCACGCGCACGCGGAACTGCGTCTCGAATCGGTAGGCAGCTTCGTAACGCGCCAGCACGAGATAGCGCCCGGCTTTGGGCACGCGCACTTGGATACTCGCGGCCGCGTTGGTGGCTTGCTCCGCCGTGCCGAGATAGGCTTTGCGGCTGAGAAAAGAATTGGCAAACGTGGCGGCGTAATAATTTTCACCCCACGGCTTGGCCTTCCAACCCGTGGCGTCGGCAGGCTGAAATTCCTCCGCTTCCACCAACAGACTGCCATCGGCCACTGCCTCCACCGGATGCGCGCCGCGAAAGGCGGTCGGCGATCCCGCTGCGGCATTCGTTTGGCAGGCGGTTAAAAAGGGGAGCGCGCCCGCGAGGCAGGCAGCCAACATGGAAGAGCGGCGAGTCATGATTGGATTGGGTTTAGTTTTTGAAAATGCGGGCGCAACCAATGGGTTGCCAGCGTGATCACGGAGTTGGACACAAAAACTGCGGGCCATGTTCACGGCATGAAGGCTCAACGTTCCAGCGGCCAATCCGCAGCGATCATCGCGCGATAGCCACCTTGCAACGACGCGACCTGCGTGTAGCCCATCAACTGCGCCGCGTCGCACGTCAGCGCGGAACGGAATCCGCCGCCGCAGTACATGATGATCTCCGTGGCCTTGTCGGGAAATCGCGCCTCGATGTCGCGCTCTAAAACACCCTTGCCCAAGTGCTGCGCGCTTTTGGCGTGGCCCGCCTTCCACTCGTCGTCCTCGCGCACATCCATCAGGATCGCTTTGGGATTGGCGGCCAGCCGCGCGCGCGCCTGCTCAATGGAAATCTCCTGCACACGAGACTTCGCCTCAGTCACGAGTTTGAGAAATGCAGGAGCGTGGTTCACGCGGTCAAGTTAACGCGACTGGCCCAACGACTCAACGGAATTCCCGGCAACAGCGACAGCGCCCGCAACTATTTTCCCGTTGCACCAATGCCTGCTGACGGCTTACCTCGCGCCGTGTTAGCAGGGCCTTCCAACGCGGCATTGGCCGCCGCACTTCTCTTCGCGATTTTTGTCTGGGGCGGCAGCAACGCCGCTGTCGGCTACCTCGTGCGCGACTGGCCGCCGTTCTGGACCGGCTTCAGCCGCATGGCGGGCGTGGGTTTGGTGATGGTGGCACTGCTGCGCTGGACGCGTTGGTTCGGCGTGCCGCACACACCGGACGCTGCACTGAGCCGCGCGCTTTGGTGGCGCGGTGGACTGAGCCTAGCGGTTTATGTGGCCCTCTTCACTTGCTCGCTCCAGTTTATTTCCGTCGCGCACGTGGCCGTCTATTTGGGCGCGTCACCGGTCTGGGTGCTGTTGATGGAAGGGCGTGCGGCGCACTCCGGCGTGATGCTGTGGCGTTACCTCGCGGCAGCGCTGGCCTTGGGCGGAGTGGTGGTTTTGTTCTGGCCCAAACTTGCGGCAACAGGCGGGCAACACCATTGGCTTGGCGATGCGCTCGGATTCGCCGCCGGCTGGCTGTGGGCCGGCTACTCCAAACTCTGTCGCGGTTTCGGCACGCAATTGTCCGGAGTGGAAATCACCGCGCACACCATGTGGCGCGCCGCAGTATTGCTGGCACCGTTTGCAGTTTGGGAATTGGCCACGCGCCCGATGACGTGGCGATGGGACCTCGTCGGCGCGCAGGCGTACTGCATCGTTTTTGGCGGACTCGTTGCATTCGGCATCTGGCACAGCGCACTGCGCCGCTGGCCCGCCAGCCGCGTGTTCCTGTTCAACAACCTGATTCCGCTGACGACGATGGTGTGGGCGTGGGTGTTGTTGGATCAGCCGCCCACAGAAACTTTCTGGACTGCGATGGCATTGGTGGCAGCGGGCGTCGTGCTGGGGCAATCCACCTATCGCAAGTCCGAGGACAAGCCTACTGACAATCCGCCGGTGAAAGAATGAGGCACTTGCCCGCGACGGCTTTGCCATTGCCAGCACATCGGCAGCGCGCCAATCTTGCGCCGCAATTTGCCCGCGCATCATGTATCAACCCAAGAAAGCAAAGCTCTTCGTGAAGCCTTCCTGCGGCTGGTGTCGGCAGGCGGAACATTGGTTGGAAAGCAACGGGATCCAGTTTGAGGCGGTGGACGTCATCGAAAACCCAGCGGAGTTCGACGAGATGGTGCGGCTCACCGGCCAAACACTCGCGCCGTGCATCGAGGTGGACGGGCAAGTGCTCGCGGACTTTGATGCGCGCCAACTCGTGCTGTTCTGGAAAAAATTAGGGGAGGCGAAATGAGTGTCGCCGCCGAGTTGCCTGCCGCCAAGCGCCCGCGCTTGCCGGAATGGTTTCGCCTCAAGCTGCCGGTGGCCGATTCCTTCATCGCCACGCGCAATCTGCTCGACGATCTCAAGTTGCACACCGTCTGCGAAAGCGCGCGTTGCCCCAACCACTGGGAATGTTGGAGCAAAGGCACCGCCACTTTCATGATCGCCGGCGATCGCTGCACGCGCGCCTGCGGTTTCTGTGCGGTGACGACCGCCAAGCCTTTCGCGCTGGAGGCCGACGAGCCCGCGCGCGTGGCCGAGGCCACACGGCGGATGAAACTCAAGCACGTCGTCATCACTGCGGTGGCGCGCGACGATTTGGCCGATGGCGGTGCTGAACATTTCGCGCAGACCATCGCAGCGGTGCGCGCGGCCAATCCCGGCATCGTCATCGAAGTGCTCGTGCCCGATTTCTTGGATAAAGACGCCGCGCTGGAAAGTGTGCTGGCCGCGCAACCGGCGGTGTTCAATCACAATCTGGAAACGGTGCGCCGCCTCACGCCGAGCGTTCGCTCGCGCGCGACTTACGACCGTTCGCTCACCGTGCTGCGCAAGGCCAAGGAACGCGGCGGCGCGGGGATGTTCACCAAGAGCGGACTGATGCTTGGACTGGGCGAGACCGAGACAGAATTGCACGAAGCGCTGCGCGACCTGCGTGGTGTGGACTGCGACGTGCTCACGCTCGGTCAGTATTTGCAGCCATCACGACAACACCTGCCGGTGGTCGAGTTCATTCATCCGGACAAATTCGCCGAACATAAATGCGCGGCCGAAGCGATGGGCTTCACGCATGTGGCCAGCGGGCCGCTCGTGCGCAGTTCGTATCACGCCGACGAATTCGCGCCGGCTACGCCATGACCAAAGCCGAGGCGCAGAAACGCCACACCGCGCTGGCGGCACAAATTCGCGACCACGACCGCGCCTATTATGTCGAGGCTCGCCCCACCATCTCCGACCCCGAATACGATCGTCTCTACCGCGAGCTTCTTGATTTGGAAGCGCAATTCTCCGAGTTGTGCGCGGCGGATTCACCCAGTCAACGTGTCGGCGGCCAGCCGTTGAGCGCGTTCGCATCCGTGCGCCACGCCGCGCCGATGTTGAGCCTCGACAACACGTACAGCGAAGGCGAGGTGCGCGAGTTCGTGGCGCGCGTGCAAAAGCTGCTGCCCGCAGAATCACTCGAGTGGACGGTGGAACCCAAGCTCGATGGACTGGCCGTGACGTTGCGTTACGAAAAGGGCGTGCTGGCCGTGGGCGCCACGCGCGGTGATGGCGCGATGGGCGACGACATCACGGCGAATCTCAAAACCATCCGCAGCCTGCCGCTGAGATTATCAGGCAACGCACCGAGTGTGCTGGAGGTGCGCGGCGAAGTTTATTTTCCGAAGGCAGAATTTGAAAAGCTCAATGCCGAGCGCGCGGCGGCGGGCGAGGAAACATTTGTCAACCCGCGCAACACCGCAGCGGGATCGATGAAATTGCTCGACTCCAAACTGGTTGCGCAGCGGCATCTGGACATCGTCCTCTACGGACTGGGCGAGGTAGTGGGCGCAGTCGTGCCGGAGACGCAGTCGGCGATGCTCGATTGGCTGCGCGGATTGGGTTTTAAGACACCCGAGAAAGTCTGGAGTTGCGCGAACGAGGAAGCACTGCTCGCGGCCATTCACGAGTTGGATTCGTTGCGCAAAAGTTTTGCCTACGAGACCGACGGCGCCGTGATCAAGCTCAACGCGATGGCGCTGCGCGAGCGTTGTGGCGCGACGGCGAAAGCGCCGCGCTGGGCGATGGCCTACAAATACGCCGCCGAACAAGCGCAGACGCGCCTGCGCGCCATCACGATTCAAGTGGGGCGCACAGGCGCTCTCACGCCCGTGGCGGAGTTGGAGCCGGTGTTTGTCGCTGGCAGCACGGTGAGCCGCGCCACGTTGCACAATGAAGAGGAGTTGCATCGCAAAGACATTCGCGTTGGCGACACGGTGATCATCGAGAAGGCCGGAGAGGTGATTCCGGCCGTGGTGCGAGTGGTGTTGGAGTTGCGGCCAGCGGGCGCGCAGGAATTTGTGTTTCCCAAAACCTGTCCGGAGTGCGGCTCGAAGGTGGACAAGTCGCTGCGCACGGGCGAGGAAGCCGCGGGCGTAGTAGTGCGTTGCGCCAATCCTGATTGCCCGGCGCAAGTGCGCGGGCGATTGGAGCATTGGTGCAGTCGCGGCGCGATGGACATCGAGGGCGGCGGCGAGGTGTTGGTGGCGCAGTTGGTGAAGAGCGGATTGGTTTTGGATGTCGCAGAATTTTACCAACTGAAACTCGCTGAACTGGCGGCGCTGGAACGGATGGGCGAGAAGTCGGCACAGAATTTTCTCGATGGCGTGGCGACGAGTAAGCAGCGCGATCTGTGGCGACTGTTGCATGGACTTGGAATTCCCGAAGTGGGTGTGGGCGGAGCGAAAGCACTCGCGCGCTGTTTTGCCAGCTTGGAAGAATTGATGGACGCCCAGGCCAGCCGGCTCACGGCCATTCGCGACATCGGCGAAGTGACGGCGGCGGGCATCGTGAATTGGTTTGGCGATTCTGATAATCGTCGCTTGGTGGAACGACTCGGCAAAGCGGGATTGAACTTCCGTTCGGAGCTGTTTAATCCGGAAGCAGCGCTGGGACGTTTCGCTGGAAAAACATTCGTGCTCACCGGCACGTTGCCGACGCTGACACGCGAACAAGCGGCGGCAAAAATTGAGGCGCTGGGTGGGCGCGTGGCGGGGAGCGTGAGCAAGAAAACGGATTATGTGGTGGCGGGTGCAGATGCTGGCAGCAAGCTCGATAAGGCGCGCACGCTGGGCGTGGCGGTGATTGATGAGGCGCAGTTGGAGCATCTCTGCCAAGGGTGAGAAAGACAGACACTGCTCGCAGCCTTGATTTTACTAGTGTTTCTTGTGAGTAACCTAACCTTGTCGCGTTGGCTTGTGATTTGCTATGCATAGGGCACGCGAAGGAGTCGCGCATCAGTGCAGTGACCAGGGAGGGACGCCACAACAGAACGCAGGGTTAACCTGTGGACTCATTTAACGGCATGCTGAAACCAATACGACTGGAACCGCCAGACACACATCATCTGTCCGCTGCGGAAGGCTGGATGGACTTGGGCAATTTCATCGAGGCTCAAGCTGAGCTCGAGAAAATCTCCGAGGACGGCCGCCAGCATTTCAACGTGCTGCAAGTGCAGTGGCACATCCACAATCGCCGTCGGGAGTGGGACGACTGCCTGCGGCTGGGACGCGAGATGATTGTGGTCAGCCCGCGCCTGCCGCAGAGCTGGATCAATTGCGGCAACGCGCTTTTTTATCTGGGCCAGTACGACGAGGCGTACAAGCTGCTCTTTCCGAAGATGAAAGATTTTCCGAACGACGAGGCCATTCCCTACAACCTCGCCTGCTACAAATGCCAGTCGGGTGATCTCAAGCAAGCGCGGGCGCTGCTTCAGCGCGCACTGCGTGTGGGCGATTCCAAGCGCATCCGTAATCTGGCGATGAACGATCCCGATCTGGAACCGCTCTGGAAATCGGGCGACAGTCTGCAGTAATTCCGGGCGCGCTCGCAGGGTGCCGGTTTGACACGCCTCCAGCCCTTGCCTACGTTGCGGGCCGGTAAGTGAATCCTCTCTGCCAACATTGCCAGCAGGAAATTCCCCGTCGGCAGCTTTATCATTGTCCAGACTGCCGCGCGCCGCATCACGTGGGCTGCTGGCAACAGCACGATGGCTGTGCCAATCGCGATTGCAGCCAACCTGCGCCGGGCGAAATTCCCCGTGCTGAAATGCCGGTGCCGCAATCTATCGAGGCGACCTCCGCAGTATCCGCTGTGGTTCGCACGCGCCGGCTGGGCGTTCTGGTTTCCGTCGGGCCAGCGCATCCCAATTTTGAACACGCACTGAAACTGGCTACCGCAGCGATGCGGTCGGGCGTGGAAGTTTACTACTACTGCATCGACGATGCCGTGCAGGGCTTGGCGGATGTCCGACTTCAATTGCTCCGCACGCAGGGACTGCGTCTCTTTGGTTGCGCGTATTCGGCTCAACGCCGGCGACTGCCTACCGGCGAGGATGCGTTATACGGCGGCCTGACCATGCTCAGCGACATCATTGCCACCACACACCGATTCGTGAGCTTCAACTAAAACACCCGTGATCACCGCACGCAAGAAGCCGACCATGTTGGTGATTATTACCAGCGACCCGCGCGAAGGACTGCGCACGGCCGAGGCACTGCGCATGGCGGGCGGGATCGGCGTCTGGCAGCAGGTGAAGGTCAACGTCTGCCTGCGTCACGAGGCGTCCCGTGCGATGGGCGAACGCGTGGAGGCGCTGCACGGCGGGCGGCTGTTTGAGCAGTTCATCCCGATGGTGCGCGAGTCGGGCGGCGAGGTGTACGTGCAAACCAACGAGGAGACCTGCATGGAGATTGATCCGGACACGTTGCTGACGCGCAATCTGAAGGAGCAACGACTGGCCAAACTGGCTGCGGAGGCCGACTACGTGCTGCGGTTCTGAATATGCGCCGCATCCTGCACATCCTCACAAGGCCGGACGACTCGCTCGCGCAGGCGATGATTAATCTGCAGGACGACGCGGGCCACGAAGTGGTGTGCATTGAGTTGCACGATGTCGATGCTGGCACCGCTACGGATGCGGACTACCAAGTTCTCGTCGAAGAAATCTTCAAGGCAGACTCGGTGCAGGTTTGGTAGCCTGCAGGCTCGACAGAATTTCTTCAGCCGCCGCGCGGGGATCGGGTGCGCTCGTGATGGGACGGCCGATCACCAGCCAATCTGCGCCTGCTTGTAATGCGGCGTCGGGAGTCATCGTCCGCTTTTGATCGCCCACTGCGGCACTCGCTGGCCGGATGCCGGGCGTGACCAACTGCAAAGTTTGCGGCAACACGCGGCGCAGCAACCCCAGCTCTTGCGGCGAGCAGACCAGCCCGCGCAGTCCCGCTGCATCTGCGAGTTTCGCCAGCCGTTCCACTTGTGTGGTGGTGCCGCCAAGTGTGCCCACGGCGGCGAGGTCTGCATCGTCCATGCTGGTTAACACCGTCACGCCCAACACCAGTGGCGGTTCCCGTCGCAGTTCCCGCGCGGTGGCCAGCGCAGCTTCTTCGGCGGCGCGCATCATCGCCAGTCCACCGCTAGTGTGGAGGGTCAACATCTGCACATCCAAACGCGTAGCGGCGGCGACGGCAGCAGCGGTGGTGTTGGGGATGTCGTGGAATTTCAGATCCAAAAACACGGCTACGCCCGTGGCGCGCAGGCGGCGGACAATCTCCGGGCCAGCGCTGACAAACAATTCCTTGCCGACTTTGACCGCGCCGACGACTGGCGCCAATGCCTGCGCCAGTTCCAGCGCCAGATCAGCGGTGGGGACATCCAAAGCAACGATGATTGGATTGCGCACGCAGCGAGTGAACCACGCACCGCCGCGAAAGTCAGTCAAAACACGGCGGTGCTACACTTGACGCCACGCGAATGCGCGTGCCACCGTGCGGCGCTGTTCCACATGGGGCAGATTCAAGACATCATCGAGAGAGCGTCACGGGTTCCCGCTGTGCAGGAGTTGGTGCGGCGTTTGGGATCGGGCGGCGTCTTGTCTTGTGGGGGAGTGGAGCTGGCGGCGCAGCCATTCCTCGTGGCGCTGTTAAGCCGGTTGCTGCCGCGCCGTCCGTGGGTGTTTGTCACCGAGAGCCTCAAAACGCAGGAGACGGTCCAACAAGATTTGGAGACGTGGCTGGGGTTGGCTGGAATTTCCAAGCGCCCACTCTTTTTCCCCGAGTGGGAGGTGTTGCCGCACGAGAATCGGCTGCCACACGCCGATGTCATCAGCGAGCGATTGGAGACGTTGCAAGCGTTGGCAGCAGCGAGCGACGGCGACGCTCAGTCTGCGCCCATCATCACCGTCACGGCAGCGGGCTTGATGCAGCGCACGTTCAGCCGGGATGAACTGCGGCAACGCTCGCGGCGGTTGCGTGTGGGGGACACAATTGCGCCGCTGGACCTCATCGATTGGCTTCAAGGGCAGGGATACGAGCCGGAGGCGCAAGTGTCGCACCGCGGACAGATTGCGCTGCGCGGCGGGATCGTGGACGTGTTTCCCTTCACCTCGCCGTGGCCGGTGCGTTGCGAGTTTTTCGGCGATGAACTGGAGTCGCTGCGTTTCTTTCATCCGCACACGCAGGTGTCCACGGAGAAGATCAGCGAAGCATTGCTTTCGCCCGGCGGCGAATTGGGGTTGGTCAGAAAAACTGCTGCTACGACCACGGCGGTGCCGACGACCACATTGCTGGATCATCTGCCCGGCAACGCGATTTTTTTCTTGAGCCAACCCGAGGTCGTTGAGACGCACGTGGCGGAATACACGAGCCGACTGCCTGCGGGCGATGAATTCCATCTGCGCTGGGAATCGGTTCGCGAGCAAATGACGGGCGCCCGCCGGAGCATTTTGGAAATGGCTAACGGCTCAGTGGAGGCCGAAGCGTTGGATGCCGGTACCGTACACATCGAATTCAGCAATCTGGATGCACTTTGTCCGACGAATGTGCGGCGTCCCGATCAGCCGGTGATGGAGGCGCAGCGCAGGGAATTGTTCGCGCAGTTGCACCGCTGGTCGCGGCAAGGGCACGACGTGGTGGTCTGCTGCAACAACGAGGGCGAGCGCGAGCGTTTCACTGAGATCCACCGAGAGCAGGGTTTTGCCGATGCGGAAACTCGGTTGCGGACGGCGGTGGGCGCGCTGTCGCGTGGGTTCTTGTTTTCTGCGGGCCAACTAGTGGTGGTGACGGATGCGGAAATCTTCGCGCGGTACAAGGTGCAGCGGCCGCGTCGGCTGAAATCACGTCATGCGCAGGCGACGCGATCGGCCTTCGACATTGATTTTTCGGATTTGGACGATGGCGATTTTGTTGTGCACATCCAGTACGGCATTGGGCGTTACGCAGGTCTGCAGAAGATTCCATTCCGAGTGGTGGCCGGCGACAACTCCGAATCGGTGGGAGAAGAATGTCTGGTCATCGAGTACGCGCCCTCGGATCCGGAGATGCCTGCGCCCAAGTTGTACGTGCCCGTCAGCGAGGCGCATCTGGTCAGCAAGTATGTCGGGGCCGGCAAGGTGCGCCCGTCGTTAAACACCCTCGGCGGCAAGCGCTGGCAGAAGGCCAAGGAGCACGCTGAGAAAGCGGTGCGCGATCTGGCGGCGGAGATGCTTTCCATCCAGGCTGCGCGCGAATCTCAGGCAGGCCATGCGTTTGGCGTGGACACGACATGGCAGCGCGAGTTTGAGGCGTCCTTCCTGTACGAGGAAACGCCCGATCAACACACGGCCATCAACGCCACCAAGCAGGACATGCAGGTGACGCGACCGATGGATCGGCTGATCTGCGGCGACGTGGGCTTTGGTAAAACCGAGGTGGCCATCCGTGCGGCATTCAAGGCCATCATGGACGGCCGACAAGTGGCGGTGATGGTGCCGACCACGGTGCTGGCGCAGCAACATTTTAACACGTTTTCCGAGCGCATGGCTGATTATCCCGTGCGCGTGGAGTTGCTCTCGCGATTCCGCACGCCGCGACAGCAGAAACAAGTGGTGCGCGAGATTGCCTCGGGCCAAGTGGATTTGGTCATCGGCACACACCGGTTGATCCAGCCCGACGTGGTGTTCAAGGAATTGGGGCTGGTGGTGATTGATGAGGAGCAGCGATTTGGCGTGATGCACAAGGAACGGTTCAAGCTGCTGCGCCGCATGGTGGATGTGCTGACGCTTTCGGCCACACCCATCCCGCGCACGTTGTACATGGCGCTGACGGGCGCGCGGGACATGAGCACCATCGAGACGCCGCCGCAGGATCGGTTGCCAGTGGAGACCATCGTGGTGCAGTACGACGAGCGGATCATCCGCCAGGCCATCGAGCGTGAGATGAATCGTGGCGGCCAGATTTTTTTCCTGCACAACCGCGTGACCACCATCCACGCGATGGAACAGAAACTCCGCGCGCTTGTGCCATCCGCGCGCATCCTCGTGGGGCACGGGCAGATGAAGAGCGATGATTTGGAAGATGTGATGGCCCGCTTTGTGAATGGCGAGGCCGACGTGTTGCTCTGCACCACCATCATCGAGAGCGGCATTGATATTCCCAACGCGAACACGATCATCATTGATCGCGCCGACCGCTTTGGGTTGAGCGATCTCTACCAGTTGCGTGGGCGCGTGGGGCGCTACAAGCATCAAGCCTACGCGTACATTCTTCTGCCGCGACATGCGGCGTTGCTGGCCGATGTGCGAAAGCGCATCAGCGCCATCAAGCAGTACTCCAGTCTCGGCAGCGGCTTCAAGATTGCCATGCGCGATCTGGAGATTCGTGGCGCGGGCAACCTGCTGGGTTCCGAGCAGAGCGGGCACATCACGGCCGTGGGCTTCGAGTTGTACTGCCAGTTGCTCAAGCAAAGTGTCGCGGCGTTGAAAGGCGAGAAGACCAAACCGCGCGTGGAGGTGAATGTGCGGTTGGATTTCTTGATGCTCGGCCCCGAACCTTCCACCGCCACCAAGGCGCCGCCGGTGGCTGGTCGGCGCAAGAAATCTTTGGACACCGCAGTGCCGCGCGATAATGAGGTGTGGGTTCAGTGGGACGATTATGATGTGCAGGAGACCGTGACGGAAACCAACACGTGCGCCGTGGCGGCGGCGTATTTGCCGGTGAGCTACATCGCTGACTCACGGCAGCGCATTGATATTTACCGCAAGCTCGCGCAAGCCACGACCCCTGCGGCAGTGGAGACGGTGAAGGCGGAGCTGCGAGATCGCTTTGGGAAATATCCTGAAGCCGTCGAGCTGTTGCTCGCGCTGAGCGAGATCAAGATTCTCGCGGCAGAAAAAGCGATCACCTCGGTTGAAACTGAAACGGATCGGCTGAAGCTGATGCGCAACGGCGACTACATCTCGCTGGGCGGAAAATTCCCGCGCCTCGCCAAAACCACCGCGCGCAGTCGGCTGCGCGAGATCCGCATGTTGCTCGCCGCATTGTGAGTAATGTGAAAAGGGGTCGCTTGACTTGCGCAGCGGCTCTGGCAAAAAATCCGTCGCACTGACAATGCCAAACAAGAAAAGCTCTCCTCGGAAGCTCTCGCCGGTGCAACGGCGCGACTTGGACATTGAGATTGGTTTTTTGGAAGGCGTGGTTCGCCGCGACACTGGGTACGTCGAAGCCCTGCAACTGCTCGGTGACGGCTACACTCGGCGCGGCCGATTCAGCGACGGGCTGAAAGTGGATCGTCGGCTTTCCACTCTGTGCCCGGACGATCCGTTGGTGTGCTACAATCTCGCGTGCAGTTATTCGTTGATGGGCAATTTCATCAAAGCCGCCGCCTCGCTGCGCCGCGCCATCGCCCACGGCTATCGTGATTTCAAATGGCTGCGGCGCGATCCGGATCTGGAACCATTGCGCCAGCACGCGCTCTTCCAGAAGATCAGCGCGGATCTTTCCGATCTTGAACCGGGCGCGTAGTGATAGCGATGCTGCGTGACAGCGTGGCGGTATGAAGAAATCCGACGCCCGCCGCGGCTCCGCCAGACGCACGGTCACTTTTGATGCAGGGCGAAATGAGGTGGCGCTGATTGATCAGCGGTTGCTGCCTCACCAGCTCGAAATTCTCCGGCTTCCCAATTATCGCAAGACTGCGCAGGCCATCACCAACATGACCGTGCGCGGGGCAGGGGCCATCGGTGCCACGGCGGCTTTCGGTTTGGCGCAGGGCGCGATGGTCTTTCGAGGCAGGCAGGTGCCCGCGTTTGTTCGGCATGTTAAAGCTGTGTTTGCGGTCTTGGCCAATGCGCGCCTCACTGCGGTGGATCCCGTCAATGCCATGCGCTTTGTCCAAGGGCGAATGGCCGCGGGCACAGTGCAAGAACGGCAGGCGGCGGCGGTGGCCGCTGCGCAGCAATTTGCCGATGAGAACGTGGCCGAGTGCGAGGCCATCGGGCGGCACGGCAGCGGGTTGATCCGGCCGGGCATGCGCATCCTCACTCACTGCAACGCGGGGGCGCTGGCCTTTGTGGATGTCGGCACGGCCACGGCACCGCTGTATGCCGCGCATGCTGCGGGCAGACGCTTTCAGGTATTTTGCACCGAGACGCGACCGCGCGGGCAGGGCGCGGCATTGACGGCTTGGGAACTGGCGCAGCGCGGCATCGCGCATCACATCATTGCGGACTCCGCTGTGGCGCACCTCATGCAGTGCGGGGAGATTGACTGCGTCATCACCGGCAGCGATCGGGTGTTGGCACGAACGGGCGAGGCCGCAAACAAGATTGGCACGTACGGACTGGCGGTGTTGGCGCGGCGACATCGGATTCCATTCTACATCGCGATCCCGCGATCCACGATTGACTGGCACATGCGCTCCGGTGCCGCCATTCCGATTGAGGAACGCGATGAGGCGGAAGTGCTCGGTGCATGGGGCGTGGATGCGCGCGGCGTGCGCACGCATGTGCGGACGGCCAACCCCGGCAGCCGCGCGCGCAACCCAGCATTTGATGTGACGCCGGCGGCATTGATCACGGCGTTCATCACGCCCGTGGGATTGCTTGGGCCGCGGCAACTGTTGCGCCACCGCAAGGCGCTCGAATTGCCTTTCCATTGACGCGACGGGAGAGCGCTTGCTAAATAGCGCTCCCGAATGAAGCGCGCATCCAAGTCCAAGTATCGTCGTGTCCTCTTAAAACTCTCCGGCGAAGCGCTGGGCGGCGCAGCGGGCGCGGGCATTTGCCCAGATACGGTGCACGACATGGCGCGGCAGATCAGCGAGGTGCGTGCGTTGGGGGTGGAGGTGGTGATCGTCGTGGGCGGCGGCAACATCTTCCGCGGTCTGCACGGCAGCGAGCATGGCATTGACCGCGCTACGGGCGATTACATGGGCATGCTGGCGACGGTGATCAACGCGATGGCGTTGCAGGACGCGCTGGAAAAGCAGGGCGTAGCCACGCGCGTGCAGTCGGCCATCGAGATGCGTGCGGTGGCGGAGCCGTTCATCCGGCGTCGCGCGGTGCGGCATCTGGAAAAAGGGCGCGTGGTCATCTTCGGCGCGGGCACGGGCAATCCATATTTTACAACGGACACGGCGGCGGCGCTGCGCGCGAATGAAATGGGGGTGGACGTGATTTTGAAGGCGACCAAGGTGGACGGCATCTACGACAGCGACCCCAAGAAGAATCCGCGCGCGAAGCGGTTTGAGACCATCACTTACATCGACGCGTTGCAACGGCAGTTGAAGGTGATGGACAGCACGGCGTTCTCGCTGTGCATGGACAACAAGATGCCGATCATCGTCTTTGACATGTTCAAGCCACACAACATCCGCAATGTGGTGCTGGGCCGGAAGGTGGGCACGCTGGTGTGCGCCTGACATTTTCCCTTTCACCGCCGCGCGTCGGCGCATAGGATTGGCCCATGCCAGTAGATGACATTTTGTTGGAGGCCGAGGACAAGATGCAGAAGACCGAGAGCGTCCTGCAAAACGAACTCGCCGGTGTGCGCACCGGCAAGGCTTCTCCGGCGTTGGTGGAAAATATTTTAGTGGAGGCGTACGGCTCGCAGATGCGCCTGCGCGAGTTGGCGGGCATCACCGCGCCGGAGCCGCGCATGATCGTCGTCCAGCCGTGGGATGCGGGTACGTTGTCCGCAGTGGATAAGGCGATTCAAAAGGCCAACATCGGCATCACGCCCAGAGTGGACGGCAAGATCATCCGCTTGGTGCTGCCTGAATTGAGCGAGCAACGCCGGCAGGAGTTCGTGAAGATGATCCGCAAGACGGCCGAGGAATCTCGCGTGGCTGTGCGGCATCTGCGCCGCGACGCGCTGTTGAAATTGAAGGAAGAGGCCAAGGAAGGTGACATCACCGAGGACGAGCAGACGCATGGCGAGAAGGAAGTCCAGAAGTTGACGGACACTTACGTGAAGAAGATTGACGGGCATCTTGAGCACAAGGAAAAGGAGATCATGACGGTCTGATGCGCGAGCCGCGCTGCTACCCCTGACGATTATGGACACGACGTTAAACCTGGAGCCGATTGCCCAACAGACCAACGAGCTGTGCAGGGCGATCATTGATCAGCCGGAATTTGTCGGGCTGCACAAGCGGATCGAGTCGTTCCTGAGCGACGAGAAGCTCAAGTTCGAATATCAGACGCTCAACGAGCGCGGCGCGCTGCTCCAGCAAAAGCAGCAGTACGGCGTGGAGTTGAAGCCGGAGGAAGTGGCGGAGTTTGAGACGCTGCGAACGGAGTTTCTGGCCAACCCCGTCGCGAAGGGATTTCTCGAAGCGCAGGAAGAGGTGCAACAGGTGCAGGATCGCATCCACCAGCATCTGGCCAAAGCTTTCGAGCTGGGGCGGGTGCCGCAGTCGGGCGATTTTGATTTTTGCAGCGACGGCTTCGGCCATTGCGGCTGCAAGTAGGGCGAACCTCCTGCGGGAGGCAATTGCTCTGGCGCGGTTTTATGTCCACGAGTAATCCACAGTTGAATCGGCGTCGGTTTCTACAAAGTGCAGGCGTGGTCTGTGCAGGCGCGGTGTGCGCGCAGGCGGCCAAACCGTTTGATCGTCCGGGCCGCGCAGTGCTGCGCCTGAGTCTGGCGGCGTACTCCCTGCGCGATTTCTTCAAGCCCACGGCCGCGCCGGAGAAGCAGATGGACATGCTCAAGTTCGTGGACTACTGCGCCGAACAGGGCTGCGAGGGCGCGGAGTTGACGAGCTATTATTTCCCTCCGAACGTCACTGAGGAATTTCTGCTGCAAGTGCGGCGGCGCGCGTTTCTGCGCGGGCTGGAGATCAGCGGCACGGCCGTGGGCAATAACTTCTCGCTGCCTTCGGCGGAGGCGCGCGGTCTGCAAGTAGCGCAGGTGAAACGCTGGATTGACCACGCCGCCGTATTGGGTGCGCCGCACATCCGCGTGTTCGCTGGCGTGGCGCCCAAAGATTTTCCGCGCGAGAAGGCCGATGAGGTGGCCGTGGCTGCCCTGCGCGAGTGCTGCGAGTACGCGGGCAAGAAAGGGATTTTTCTCGGACTGGAAAATCACGACAGCATCGGCACTGCGGAGAGCCTGCTGCGATTTGTGAAGGCGGTGGATCATCCGTGGTTCGGTGTGAATTTGGACACGGGCAATTTCCGCTCGGCCGATCCGTATCGCGACATGGAATTGACCGCGCCTTACGCGGTGAATGTGCAGGTGAAAGTGGAGCTGCAGGTGGACGGCAAAAAGCAGGCGTCGGATCTCAAGCGCATCGTGCGCATCCTGCGCGCGGCCAGCTATCAAGGTTACGTGGCGCTGGAATACGAGGCGGCCGCTGATCCGTTCAAGGCGATCCCCGAGGCATTGCGCGAGTTGAAGGCGTTGCTGGCTGCGGGCTAAAACTGCGCGAGCCAATCTTCAGCGACCGCCACCGCCGCCCGTCTTGGCTTCCTTGAGATTTTCTGTAAACCAACGGGTCATCTCGTACGCCGCATGCCCGACTGATTCGCGGGCGCGGTACGTGTGCGGTTCCATCGGCAGGATGACCAGCCGCGCCTTGCCGCCATTGGCCATGATCGCTTGGAAAAGTTGACGGCTTTGATCCGGCGACGTGGCGGCGATGGCATCCTCCTCACCGTGGATGAGCAACAGGGGATCCTTGATCTTCGGTGCGTCCAGCAACGGCGACATGCGCAGGTAAGTTTCCGGGGCTTCCCACAACATGCGGCGTTCATTCTGAAAACCGAATGGCGTGAGCGTGCGGTTGTAGGAGCCACTGCGCGCCACCCCAGCGTGGAACATGCGCGTGTGGGCCAGTAACGTCACTGCGGCAAAGGCGCCGTAGCTGTGCCCACCGACGCCGAGCCGACCGGGATCGGCCACGCCTAAATCCACCACTTGATGGATTGCGCCTTCAGCCGCTTTGACAATCTGCGGCACGAACTGGTCATTGGCCGTGCGCGGATCACCGATGACCGGCAGCGGCATGTCCACCACCGCGAATCCTTCCAGCGCCAGCAGCGTCACCGACGAGCTGCGAAAACTCGTGAAGCGCCGCGCGTTGTCGGCAATCTGGCCAGCCACGTTGCTGTCGGCGAATTCCTGCGGATAGACCCACAGGATGGTCGGCAGCTTTTTCTTGTCCGGCGCCTGCGCGTCGTAGCCGGGCGGCGTGTACAACGTGCAGGTGCGCTGTTCCTGCTCCACGTAATAGGAGATGCTTTGTTTGCGGATCTCGCGCAGGAAAGGCGTCGTGTCCTTGAAATGGGTCAGCGGCTTGCGCTCCGCCTTGTTCGCCTGCGCGGCGAAATAATTAGGGTACACGTCGGGTTCCTCATGCTGGGTGATGAAGCGGCTGCCGTCCTCTGCCAGCAACGCCACGGCGGTCTCGTAAGATTCGGCACCGCATTGGAAGAGGCGCGTGGCCAGTCGCGTCTCCAAATGGAACCGATCCAGAAACGGCCGCTCGCCTGACGGAGAAGCCCCCGCGCCGTTCAAGAAAATGGAACCCTGATGCACACGCATCGCGCGCTGACCGCTGGCCAACTGGCGCATCACAGGAAAGCCGGGGTGCTTGTAACGCTCCTGCGCGGGTAGTTCCCACAACTCGCGTTGGGAGGCCGAGCCGACGGTCGGGTTCACGTGCCAGACGGTGTGCAGATTCTGGCCCCCATCAAATTCGCGCACCAGCAACACCTGCGGATCCTCACCCCACCACAACTGGGAGAAGCGATGGCGCAGGCGCACCACCTCTTTCACGGTGGCCTTGATGGTTTTGTCGGCGGGCAGTTCCAACATTTTAATGCTGTCACGATGCGGCACTTCCTTGGTGGGATCGCCCCCGTCGAGCGCCTCGATCCACACCAACGTGTCCGGTGCGGTGGGCCGCCAGTGATGTCCGCGCGGCTGGCTTTCCACGCCGCCGATCGGCGTGGTCTCCGGCGAAGGCAACACGGAAATGCTCTGCACCTTGGCCTTCAAATCCCACAGCTCAATACTGCGCGCAAAAAACCGCGTGGGGCCGCGCAGCAGAAACGGCGGGTACAATCGCTCAACCAAGATGTGATGGCCCTGCGGCGACACTCGATAATTGAAGATGACCTTCGGCGCTGCCTGCACCTTGGGATCGGGGTTGGGGCTGTGCAGCAGCGTGCGCTTGCCTTTGACCGGATCCACAATCTCCAGATCCGACTGGCAGTAATGAATGAACAGATCCGCCTCATGGGAATCCTTGAGAGATTCACCGTACAGATTGTAGGGCACTTTTTGGGGCCGCGTTTCGTCGGTGATCGGTCCGGTGGCGGGGAGCACCCGGCGCGGCGGCTGTGCGCGCGTCGCTGGAACGGTCTGGCAGAGCAGCGTGTTGTCGGGCATCCACTCGAAGGGACGTCCAATGGCCGCGTTGAGTTTGACACCCGCCACCTGTTTGGGCTGCGCCTCCTCCGGCCGGCCCACCCACAATTCCACCGAGGTCGTGCCGTACCGCACGAATGCAAATTGCCGGCTGTCCGGCGACCAGACTGGGAGGCCGAACCGTTGCGAACCGGCACCCAGTCGCAGCGTGAGCGTGGCGTTCTTCTCCAGATTTGTTATCTGCAGATCATCGTAATGCGTGGGCAACGCTGGGCCGTTATTGGCAGGGTCAATCTGCAGTCCCGCCAGCGACAGTGAGGCGGTGGCCAAATCTTTGATGTCCACGTAACGCAGGCCGTGCGCGATGATCAGATGCTTGTTGTCCGGGCTGAGCGACACGCGCGGTTGCGGCCGCGAGTTGATCAATTTCCAGACCAGATCCGACGGCCGCTGGTACTCCGTCTGCGCGGGCAGCCACGCGCCACACAGAGTGCCCACGGCGCAGACCAGTGCAGTCCATCGCGACAGGCGCGGGCTCCAACAAAATTTTGGCTTCATAAATCCACTGCCACACTGGCAGAACCCGCTGGGCGTCGCAAGTGGAAGAAAGCCGCTTGAGCCGTCACCGGCCGCTGCGTAAGGTCGCTCCGATGCACCGGCCCATCGCTCTGCGAATTTTCTTTTGCCTCGCGCTGATGTTCGCGGGCTGCGTGGGCGGACCTTCGGTGTGGCTCTCGCCAGAACAGACAGCGACGTTTCATCCGGACAAACTGCGGGAGATGGGCGCGGCCATCCATCGCGCGCAACGGGAAGGGTTGCTG
The DNA here is from genome assembly GCA_009695465.1 of Pedosphaera sp. GTDB lineage: Bacteria > Verrucomicrobiota > Verrucomicrobiia > Limisphaerales > UBA1100 > SYLI01. The sequence goes on along the minus strand of SIAW01000005.1, from coordinate 23,095 downwards.
CCCGGCGGCGTGTTGTGGGTGGAACGGCGCGGCACACGCTTCCATCAATCCTACGGACAACGCGCTCTCGTTCCCAACCGGCTGCCCGCATTGGGCGACACCATTTACGATGTCGCCTCGCTCACCAAAGTGTTGGCCACCGCGCCTGCCGTCATGCTGTTGCTGGAACGCGGCAAGCTGGACTTGGCCGCGCCGGTCAAGACTCACTTGCCTGAATTCGCAGGCGCACCGCGCGACGCCATCACGTTGCGCCATCTGCTCACGCACACCAGCGGATTGCGCCCGGGAATTTCGCTGGCAGGCTGGACGGACGCGCCCGGCGCCATTGCCGTGGCGTGTGCGGAGATGCCGCGCAGCGCGCCCGGCACGCAGTTCGTTTACAGCGACATCAACTTCATCCTGCTCGGCGAAATTGTGCGGCGCGTGTCCGGCAAGCCGCTGGATGAATTTCTGCAACGTGAAATTTACGGCCCGCTGAAGATGGAGGACACGGGATTTCTGCCGCCGCAGGAACGCGGACTGCGCATCGCGCCCACGACCGTCACCGATGGCGTCGCGTTGCGTGGCGCGGTGCATGATCCCACCGCGCGGCAGATGGGTGGCGTGGCGGGGCACGCGGGTTTGTTTTCCACCGCGCCGGACATCGCACGGTTTGCGCGCATGCTGATCAACCACGGTGAACTGGAGGGCGTGCGCGTGTTGCAAGCCGCGACGGTGCGACAGATGGTTTCAGTGCAGTCACCGCCCGGGCTGACCGCGCAGCGCGGGTTGGGCTGGGACATTGACACCGGCTTCAGTGCTCCGCGCGGCGCGTTGTTCCCCAAAGGATCCTTTGGGCACACCGGTTTTACGGGCACGTCCATGTGGATGGATCCGGCATCCGAATCCTTCGTGATTTTTCTGAGCAACCGCAATCATCCCAAGGACGGCACCAGCGTCACCGCGTTGCGTCGCCAACTTGGCACGCTGGCGGCGGGCGCATTGCGCGGGGTGGATTTCAACGCGACGCTGCCCAGTCCAACGCCGCCGTGATGGTTCGGCACTCAGCGCTTTCGCGTGGGCCAGTCGCGCTTGGCTTGGGTGTCCACGCGCCACGGCTCGGCCTGTTGCCAATCGTGAGGCGTGCGATTGATGTAGATCCCGGCGGGCAGCAGCTCTATTTCGTGTCGCGGGCTGGCGACATTCGTGGTGCTAGGAAACAGATCGAAGGTGACAACGCCGGGCAGATACATGAGGTCGTGATAAATCCAGCGGCCAAAGGGCACCGGTGCGGGAACAGCCTGCGGCGTGTCAAAGCGCAGTGTGACCGGCTGGAAATTCGGCGGCACCGTTTCGCCAGCGAACTCGATCGTGCGATTGGTGATGTCCAGTGTCGGCTGGTGGATGATCAGCATCGGCTCGCCCGCGTGGTTGGTGGTGAACTGCACGGCCCACGGCCCTTTGCCCACGCGCAGACGACGGTCGGTGGTGTAGAGCAGCCAGTACATCGCCAGCGCGATGATGAACATGCCGGCCGCGAACCGAATGAACCGTTCTGATTTCATCCGCGCGAGGCTTTCCCATTCCACGCGGGCCGTCAACACGGGGCAGGGGAGCGGGAAGAAAAGTGGAGCCAGTTGTCGGACTCGAACCGACGACCTGATGATTACAAATCATCTGCTCTACCAACTGAGCTAAACTGGCCGCGGCCGTTTTGATAGCATGGGCTGGCCGGTGGCGGCAGCATTTTTTGGAAACAAAAAAACCGCCCGGGCGAACCCGAGCGGTATGAGAATCAAAATGGAATCGTCAGGCGCGCCGTTAGAATTTCCAGATCAGATCGAACCGGAAGCGCGAAGTGTCGTGGCCGTTGGCGGTGATCGCTTCGGTTTGGAAGAGTTCCGCGGCGAACGTCCAACTGTCGCTGAGCATGTAGTTGAAACCGAAGACGTGACCGCGGGCGTCGGGGCCGCCTCTGTAAGTGGACGTGGAGCCGCCCACGCCGTAGGCGCCAAAATCCGAGTCCATCCACTGGTCGTACAATGCGTCGGCCTGCACCTCGCGGTATTGCCAACCGAATGACCACTCTTTGGCCTTGGCTGCTTTACCAAAGGTGATGCCTGCCATGAACCCTTCGTTCTTTTCAGAGGCTCCGGGGTTGTTGATATACGCGCCGCCAATCGAGATAGGGAACGCACCGGGGTAGCCCGGGAACGAATCGAGCTTGTACGTCAACGCACCGTCCACGATGAACGGGTTCATCGCGTGCAGCGCCGCATTGTTGCCAGCGAGCGTGTTGCCGCGATTTTGATGAAGGTCGGTGACGGAGTCGCGATTGAAGATGCTATACATGCCCGCGCCAAGATCGGCCTCCAACTTGGAGGTGAGCTTGGAATTGAGTGTCAACTGCGCCAGCCCCGCATAGCCATCTTGCGAGTTCGAGCTGCTTTCCGAAAGAATGAAGCCGCCCGCCGTGAAGCCCAGCTTGGTGCTGTCAGTGAGTTTGCGCGAGTAGCTGGCTGCGATACCCTCGGGATTGTAGTCGCCGTCAATGACCGCCGAATCAAACTTGGCCGCGAACTTGAACGGGTTGGGAATCTTGCCCATGCTCAACTTGAAAGAACTGTTGGGCGTCCACATCGCATAAGCTTGATCGATCGAGATGGGGTCGCGCTCGCCGCCGTCGCCGAAGGTTTCGTTGACCGAGAGGGGATCATCGGTAGCCCCCGAGGCCAACCGGAAGCCCACCGCCCACGAATCCGTCAGCGTCGCCCCAATGCCGTAACGCAGACGGTAGCGGAAGCGTTCGCGTCCCGGCGTGTTGGCGCCATCGCCGTTGAAGTTCTCATTTCGCAGGCGCAGATCGCCGCTCATGTTGTAGCGCTTCACCCAGCCGGGCAGATCCGCCGGCGCTTGTTGCAGCATGACGCGCTGTTCCTTTTCCGATTGCTTCTGCAAATCGTCCGCCTCTTTGCGCGTCAGAATGCCTTTCTCGATGAGCTTGTTCAGAAGAAGCTGCGTGTCCTGCGCCGAAGCGGCGATGGTCGTCATCAACCCCACCGCACAGGCGAGGGTCATCCACTTGGTATTGTTCATGTATTTAGATTTCATCTGCGCGTCATTCCTAGCGGCACCTCATGACAACGAAAGAGCGGCTGAGTCACAACCCTGTGACACGCGCTGGGAATCGTGCGCAGAGATTAGGTGGCTCCTCTCCAATTGCAATTCTCGATTCATGGCCGGGCCGGCGCGTTCGCCGTGCGCAGATAGGCCAGCAGGTCCAGCACTTCTTCGCGCGCGAGCGTGTTGAGCAGTCCCGCGGGCATGAGCGAGAGCGCCGAGGGGCGGCGCGTCTTGATCATCTTTTTGGGCAACGTCTGCACCTGCGCCTCGCCGGGGCCGGTGCGGAGGGTGACGCCCGCCGCGTCCTCTTTGAGGATCAACCCGTTCACGGTCTCGTCGTCGGTCAGGTCAAAGTTATAGTTGCGGTACTTCTCATCAATCGTCCGGGACGGCTCCAGAATTTCCGTCAGCATCGCCAGCCCGTCGCCTTTGAGTCGCTTGATTGAGTCACTGAGGTTGGGGCCAAACGCCACACCTTCGGCGCCGAGTTGATGGCAGGACGCGCAGGCCGCCTTGGCGAAGACTGCTTTGCCGCGCGCGGGATCGCCTGCGGCAGTCGTCGCGGTCAGTGCCGCTGCGAAGTCCGCCGACTTCCACTCGGTGATCTTGATCTCCACCGGCGCCGTCGGGTTTTGTGCGAGGTAAGTTTCCATGTCGCCCACCACTTTCAACACGCCGCGCATGCGCTGCCAGTGGCCGGGGAAGGTGCAGAGGAAAGGATAATCCCCCGGCACCTTCGGCGCGGTGAAGGCGATGCGTGCGTGCTCGCCGGGGTTGAGCATCCGCGACGCCTGCAACACCTGCGGCATATCGGGCACGTGCACGCGGCCCAGCGCGTCGGGTTTGGGCGGCATTTTCTCGGCAGCCGCGCCCACGGCATCCGCTGCGCCGATGGCTGCGAGCACCCAGTTGTGCGGCATCACATCGGTGTTTTCAAAGAAGACTTCCACAGGACGGCCCGCCTCCACGACGAGCAGGGCGCGGTCGAAAAGCATCTGCTCGTGCAGCGTGCGCAGGCGCAGCACATTCACGCCCAGCGCCGCGAACGCCTGGCGGATGGGCGCGCCCGTTTCGCGCGGCAACTTGGCGGCGAGGTCCAGCCCCAGTTGCGCGATGTCCAGATAATCGTTTTCCGTGCGCTGCGATTGGGGGATGGCCTTGGCGCGCGTCAACAGATCGGTCGCCAATTTTTGCAGAGCGGCGGCGGGCCACTGCGCCTTCGGGATGGCGGCGAGGGCGCGCGCGCAGTCGGCGACATCCGCATCGGCGGCGACGAGCGCAGCCAGTGCGGCAAATGCAGCGGCCTCGTGGCCGGGCATTCTCGCCACGGCAGCCACAGCGGCGCGGCGCAGCGGGGCGTCGGTGCTGGCTTGCAGGAGCGGCGCGGTCTTCGCATAAAACGCCGCGCGCACGGCGGCATCGGGCACGAGGGGCAGGGCGATGAGCAGATAAGCTGTGCCCGACTTTTCCTCGGCAAAATTCCAGAGGGCATCGGCGGGTTGCGTGGCGGCGAGCGCGGCGAAGGCGGCTTGCCGCACAGCGGCGGGGCTGTCGCCGCCGGCAATCTCCTGCAGTGCGGCATGATGTTTCTTCAACGCCGCGGCGGGCTGGGCGATGAGCAGCTTGGCCAAGCCCACCGCGAGCGCAGATTGATCTTCGGGCAGGCGTTTGAGCGCGCCCAAAATCTCGGTGGCCGCGTCGCTCTTGTTGATCTTGGCCAGCGCGGCTACGGCGTCCTGCTTGAGGTTGGCGGGGATGGCGGGGCGCAGCAGGATGGCCTCGTACACGGGGATGTATTTGAGGTGCGTGGGTTCGCGGTCCACGAGCAGGAGTTGCGCGTCGGGGAGGCGGGCGAGTTGGAAGGCGACGATGCGCGGGCTTTTGTCGAGGAAGACGATGGGCTTATCGATCTTCGGGGCGTCGTGCGCGTGTTCGTGAGGCGCGGCGAGGGCGCATCCTGCAATCCACACACCGCAGAGCGCGACCAGCAGTCTGCAATTCATCCGGTGAATCATCTGCCGAAGGGTTGCCCAAATCCCACCGGCTGGCAATGCCCCGCGCGCTGTCGTCGTCGCGATTGACTACTTGAAATCGCTGAGCGCCTTGAGGGTCTCGTCGAGGGTGTACTTGATGTAGTAGTCGGGCTTTTTCGGATCGGCTTCCTTGTCGAGGGCCTCGAGGGCGACCTCGGCAGCGGCGCTGGTCTTGAAGAAGCTGCAGGCGCGGATGGCCTCGAGGCGCACGCGCGGATGTTCGTCGGTGGCCTGCACCTTGAGCAGCGCCAGCGGTTCCTTGACGCGATCGCGCCAGTAGCAGAGGACGCGCGTGGCGGCGGCGCGGGCGTTGTGATTGGGCGAACGCAGCATCTGCTTGAGCAGCGCCTCGTCCACGACGTTGTGCCACTGATGCACCCAGAGCGCTTCGGTGAGATGATGCTGATAATCTTTGTCGGACTTGTCCAGCGCCGCAGCCCACTTCTTCGTCGCGGCGATGACCTTGGCGCTGTCGTGTTTGCTCAACTCAATTTTCGCGCGGGTGCGCACGTCATCTTCCGGCGTCTTGAGCGCCTCGACGAGCGCCTCGATCGGCTCGCCATCAATCTTCACGGGCTTGAGCAGCGGCCGGCCCTCGAAGGTGATGCGGTAGATGCGGCCGTGCGCTTTGTCGCGGTGCGGATCACGGATGTGATGTTGCATGTGGCCGATGAGTTCCTTTGCCCAATCGCAGAAATAGAGCGAGCCATCGGGCGCGACCGCGGCGCAGATGGGGCGAAAATTGGGGATCATCGCGTTGTCGCCCTGCAAGAGGTGGTCGAGGCTCTCGCCTTTGACGCCCGCGCCGTCTGCGGAGAATTTCGCGCGGAAGATGCCCTGAAAGCCGATGACGTTGAGGTTGAGGAAATTTCCCTGGAACTCCTCGGGGAAATGGCGGGAGGAAAGGATGGTGGTGGCGGGGCAGGGGCGCGAGGGGTTTTTCCAGAAGGTCTTGAGACCGCTGTGCTTCTTGGGCTCCGGGATGAACCCGCTGAATGCGGGGGCGAAGTAGTTGGAGTTGCCGGTGGCGTCGGTGATGAAATCGGTGCCCCAATAATCGAACACGCGCCCGTGTGGGTTGGCGAATCCGTAGGGGACGTAGCGCTCGAATTTGTGCGTGAGCGGCTCGTAACGGTAGATGCAGCCGTCGCTGTTGCGCACGGGGCCTTGCGGTGTCTCCACCTGCGTGCGGTGAAAAACACCGTCGCTCAAATAGGTCGCACCGCCCGGCTCGTAGGCCATGGCGTTGGTGGTGTGATGCGTGTCCGCCGAGTCCATGCCCATGATCACGCGCTCTTTCCAGTCGGCCTTGCCGTCGCCGTCGGTGTCGCGCACGAACCACAGGTCCGGCGCTTGCATGATCAACACGCCGTCCTTGTAGAACTGGAAACCCGTCGGGCAATTGAGGCCGTCCAAGAACGTGGTGGACTTGGCCACGCGACCTTGGGCGTCGAGTTCAAACACCAGCAGCTTGTCGAAGACTTTGTCGGTCGGGCGCAACTCCGGATAGCTCGGCCACGCCGCCACCCACAGGCGGCCCTTGGTGTCAAAAGCCATCTGCACCGGGCTGACCAGCGCCGGATGCGACTCCTCGCTGGCCACCAACGACACCTTGCAGCCCTTGGCCACGGTCATGTGTTTGATGGACGCCTCGCCGCTCAAGAAGGGCTTGATGTCCGGTCGGTTGGATTCCAACGACGCCACCACCGGCAGATTCGAGTCGTCCACTTTCAGATCTTTGCCAGCGGCCACGGCCCAGATCCGCTTTTCGCGGTTGGCCGTCTTCACATCGCGCTGGGCCATCTCCTGCTGCATCACGTCGAAGTTGGTGATCTTGGGCGCGCCCTTTTCCTTGCTGACGGGGAAGGTGAGCTTCGAGCGGCCGCCGTAAACATTGAAGCCGTCCACGGTGCGATAGCGCGCTTGCCACTCCTTGTTTTTCTCGAGGACAGCGGCGCGCAACGAGTCGAGATTGCCGCTCGGCGCAGCCGCGCCAAAGAGCGCGCGGAAAATGTCAGGCGCAATCGCCAAGTCGCCGGCTTCGGTGAGATGGATCGTGTTGAAGGTCATCGGCGCTTTGGCCTTCGCGTACAACCCTTGTGAGATGGCGAAGAGATCCACGAAGGGCACCTCGTTGGCCTGAGCCACCTCGGCCATCGCGGCGCTGTATTGTTTGAGGTTGGCGTTGGTCGCCTCGGTGCTCGGCTGGTTCGGGTCGGCTTGTTTCTCTGCAGCGATGGGCGAGAAGAGCACCACGCGCGCCACGCCTTTGCCGCCATAATTCTTGGTCTTCGCCTCCTGCAAAAACTTGCCGAGGTCCGCCTTGAACTTGCCCAATCCCGCCTCGCCCTTGAACGACTCGTTGAAACCGTAGAAGGCAAAAATGACATCGGCCTTCGTCTGCGTCAGCCACTGCTCGCGCGTGCCGAAATTCTCCGAGCGATGCCATGTGGCCACCTCGTCACCGCTGGCCGCGAGATTGCGGAACACCAAGTCATGCGCCGGATGCTTGGCGGTGATGAGCGTCTCCAAGCCGCCGTGATGCTGCATGCGATCGGGCAGCGCGCCGCCAACCAGACAGATGTGGTCGCCGGGTTTGAGCCCCAACAGCGCGGGGGCCGCGGTGAGGCTGGTGGCAAAAACGGCGAAGGCAAAAAGGAATGAGAGTCGTTTCATGGGCAATTAATCCGGAGTGAAATGTCCTGTGTCAGACGGCCGCGCAAGCTATTTCTTCAGCCGCGTTCGTGGTTGTTACGGCCGCCCGCGCTACTGGCGCAGTGCGCCGGAGCGGTTGTTGGCGTTCAACGCCACGCTGGGGTCATCGGCCACATGCACCCACACGTGGACGTGCGGTGCGCCGCGCCAATGCCAGACAAACGCGGGGCCTTCCAAGCGCCAGTTGTCCCAGATCTCGTCTTTGCCCAGATCGTCGGCGCGATAAAAAGTCAGGTGGCACTTGTCGAGGCCGCCTTGTTTTTTCAGCGCGGCCACGGCTTCGTCCACGTCGCTTTGACGGAAGGGTTCGAGCAACAGGCGCAGGATTTTTTGCAGATGCTCTTTTTGGTCGCGCGCGAAATCCGCCACGGCGACGCCGGTGAATTTACCTTTGGCACCGCGGAAGGCGACCTCGCCTTCGTCGGGCGCCGCCGGCAGCAGCGCTTGGTCGCGCAGTTTTCCATCCAACATGCGATAGAGTTTGTTGGCCTCCAATGCCTGATGCCAAAACACATTGTCGGGGTGCCCGGGCTTTTCATAATAACCGCTGGAGCCTTCGTGCCCGTACATGATGGGCCCGGCGAAGGCGACGTGATCGGCGGAATTGCCGTCGCAGCGGATGGTGCCGTGGCGGCCGGTGAGCACGAATTCGAACTTGCCCGCGCCCGGCGTGCCGAAGATGGCGATGCTCTGCTTGATGCCCCAGCCGCCGAGGTCGTCCTTGAATTGCTGGTCGAACTTCGCGACCCAATCGGGATTGACCAGCCCCTTCCAGATTTCGCGGATGAGCGCCTGCTGGTCGCGGGTGTAAAATACGCTGGTGATGGCCTGCGGCGTGATGCGCCAGTTGTTGGAGATGTGCGAGCGCAACAGGCCGTTGGCGCTGCGATGTTCCCACGGGAAACACATACCCTTGCGCTGCTTCTCGTCGAAGGAATCGAAGAGCGTTTTGACCAGCGTCTCGGATTTGGGCAACGCAATCTCCGGCGCGCCCAGCACCGGCGAGGCTGCTGCGGCCACAGCCAGTGCGCTGGCGCTGGTGATGAATTCACGGCGAGTGGAAGGGTGTGTGTTCATGGCATGAATGGGTGTGAGAATGCCTGAGGGTAAAGCACCCGCTGCGGCACGCAATGGGATTGTGGCGCTACGCCAGACCGCGGATCGGTTCTGCGCCTTCGACCAACTGCACCAACTCGCGAGGCAGACCGCGCGCCACTCGCAACTGGCCCACATCGAACAGGCGATGGAAAATCGTGCCCAACATCGCGCGCGGCGTGACGGGGCTGTCGGCGGGTTCGCCGTTCTGACGGTCGGCCGCGCCAATCACCGCGCCGCCGGGCAGTCCACCGCCCGCAAACGCCAGCGTGCCCAACCGCGCCCAGTGATCGCGCCCACCGGTTTTGTTGATGCGCGGCGTGCGGCCAAAATCGCCCGTGATGACCAGCAGCACTTTCTCGCTCAACCCGCGCGCGGCCAAATCTTCCAGGAACGCACTCACCGCGATGTCCAGCGAGGTGCCCAGCATATCGAACCCTTTTTGGATGCCCGGATTGTTGCCGTCGGCGTGCATGTCCCAACCGGCGGAATGCACGGTGATAAAACCGCAGCCCGCCTCCACCAATCGGCGCGCCACCAACATCTGCCGGCCGAGCGTGGATTTGCGGAATGTCTTGTGGCCGATCTGGATCTTGCTCGTGTCGTAACCCGCGAGCACCGACTTGTCTTCGCGCGACAAATCCAGCGCCTCCGCCGCGCTGCCGGTGATGAGATCAAACGCTTGCTGATGGAACTTGTCCGCCGCCGCCATCTGTCCGCTCGCATCCACATTGCGGCGCAGCCGGTCCAGCGAGTCGAGCAACGCGCGCCGGTCATCCAGCCGCGCCTCGGGCAACGTCAACTGCAGGTCCTCCGCCAGCGATCCGGTGCGTTTGGCGGCCGCCTTCTTTTTTTGCCCCGCCCCGGCAGCGGTCTCTTGATATTCAAAACCGGCCAAGGCCGCGCCCAGTTTGCCCGGCGAAGAACCACGCAGCAGACGCTCCAACTCGCGCCGGTACTGGCTGTCCACCTCGTCGTGCGTCAGCAGAGAAAAACTGGGCAGCCCCGTCTTGGGATGCGACGTGCCCGCCAACCGCCCGTACACCGCGCCCATGCTTTGGCCCAGCTTGCCGTCGCCTTTTTCATCCGTGCCGCCGGAGAGCACATGCGCGTGCGCCTTGTCGTGGTCGCCCACCGAGTGCGTGAAGGAACGCACGATGCTCATGCGATGAGCCTGCTTGGCCAGTCGCGTGAACGTGCCGCCGAAGGAAAGCCCGGGCACACTCGTGGCCGTCGCGCCCGTCATGCTGCGGTACGGCAGCGGCGCGTCCATGTTGGGATTGAAAGTCTCGATGTGACTGGCGCCGCCGGAGAGATAGAGCAGCACCACCGAACGGTCGCGGACAAAACCCGTGCCGCCCTGCGCATCAGCCGCGCGCAACGCCAGCCACTGCGGCAACGTCAGCGCACCCAGTCCCAGCCCGCCGATGCGCAGGAAATCGCGGCGCGACTGCCCCGCGCAATCCCGCGTGCCGTGGCCAGTGTGAAGTGTCAGCATGACCTGTTTCGACTGCTTGAATGGACGGGCACCGCGCCAAGCCGATTCAACTTCCCGCTGCGGCGGTGCTCACGGTTTGGTGAGTTTCAATTGCTCAACCAACCACGGCCCAGCTTCGGAAACAGGTTCCTTCGACGCAGGATCAACCCGTTGGTTGAGCGCGTTGACGGTGCTGGTCTGTTTGAGCGGTCGCAAGGCCACCAGCCGCACCAGCTCCGGCAGATCACCGGCGGCCAAGAGACCGGGGATCACCGCGTCGCTGGGGATGAGCACTTGCTGGTGTTTAAGTACGGAAGCGAAGTCGGCCAGTCCACCGTGTGTGTACACCGCGCGCACGTCCTCCTCGTACAACGCCGTGAGCAGCGCGAGCAGCGGACTGGCGGGATCCGATACGCGCGGCTGGCCTTCGACGCGGCGCGGGGTGGGATATTTCACGTTGGACACATTGACTGCGACAAACGATTCGCCCCACAGCGCGATGCGTTTGGCGTCCACATCCTCGCGTGAGCGCAGCCACGCCAGCACCGCGCGCGTATCGCGCAGGCGCGCGCCCGGCATCGTGTCGCCCAACATCCACGCCGTGGCCGAGTGTGCCGCATCGCTGCTCTCGGGGCCGCGTTCGCTGCCCGCGCGCGTTTCGCCGGTGCCCCGCACATCGGGCAGACAAACCATCACGCCTGCCTCTAGTAATATCGCGATGTGCGCCGCGCGATGTTGCAGGAATCCCGCCTTGCCTTCTTGCGCCAACGCCACGGCCACCGCCTGGCGCGGAGCGTCGGTCTTGCGTGAGAGTAACAGGAGCGGCACTTCGATGCCCGCCTCGGTTTGCAACACCACCTTTTCCACGCGCAGACCCGTGGCGGCGGTGGCGTTGTCGTGGCGCAACACTTTTGCTTTTGCGGCGGGCACCACCTCGCCCAGCAGCGGGGCCAGCCTGTTGCGCAGGAGGCGGGCGTGCACGGCGGGATTGCCGGAACGCGACGTGCCGCGGGCATCGCGCAGGCGTTGCGCCCAATCGGGCAGCACGTCCACCAATCGTTTGGGTTGCGCAGCCTGTGTCAGCGCGGGCGTCCAGCAACGCAGTTGATCTTCGGGCACGGGCTTGCTGAATTCCTCTGCTTGGATGCCGAACCATTTTGCAAACGCGGTGTGGATGCGCTCGCGGTGCGGTTGGCCAATATGCGTGCAGTGCGATGCCTCTGGCGGACTGCCTTTGAGTTCACCGCGTCCGTGCGTGAAGGCAAGGCGATCGGGCGTCTGGAAAAAACCTTGGATGGTTTCCAGCCGTTGCCAGACGGGATCGCGTTCGCGGTGCCAGCCAAACTCGTGCGCGTAGATCAATCGTCGTGGGGCGATGCTGCCCACGATGACCCACGGCAGAAATCCATCGCGTGCGGAGAGGCGCAGGTTGCGTGTGGATTCCCAACTACCGCTGCCGGCGTAGTTGAATGAAGTCTCGATGTCAGCGGGCAGCGGGAAGCGAGTCTCCGGTTGCGGCCCGCCAAAATTAAAAGGCACGACGCAGGCGATGCGCGTGTCCAGCGCGGCGGCCACTGCCGTGGGATCGCCGCCGCCCGCCACGGAGCCGAGCAGGATGATCTGGTCCGCCGCGATGCCCGGCAGCGACAGCAGCAAGTCCACGCCGCGACTCATGTCCCACGCCATCCAGCCTGCGAGGCTTTCGCCCAGCAGCGAGAGTTGGATGCCCGTGTCGTACCGGTAATGATAATCCTGCCGGCTCACGCGGAAGTCGCCCGCGAAATCTTTCGCGCTGGCGAAGGGATGCTGGCGGCGCTCCCCGTGGCCCAGTTGATCCATCACCAACACGGCGCAGCCCGCGCGCGCCCATGTCATGCCCATGTCTTGCAGTTCGCTGTGTTCTTTGGGGCGATGATGGCTGTGACAAATCAAAAGGCCCGGCATGCCGCGCTCGCGATCGCGCACCGGCAGATACAGATTGGCGGTGGCCCACAATCCCGGCCGGGTTTCAAACACCAGCCGACGGATGCGGCATCCTTCACCGGCAATCTCTCCAGCGGTGCGGACGTTGAGTTTGGCGGCCGGCGTTGCGGGGGCGCCGAGCGAGGCGCGCAGTTTTTCCAGTCGTGATCGCGTGAAGGTTTCCCATTGCAGACGGTTCGTGATGGCCAACCAATCGGCGCGACTGCGGGCGTTGGCCTCGGCCAACCGGCTGCGCAGATGTGCGCCCAACATGCCCGAGAGCCGCGCGCGATCTTCGGGGGCGAACACGTCGGGTTTGAGTTCGCGCAGTGCAGCCTCCCACGTCAGCGCGGGCTGTGCGGCCACGGGCGATGCGAAGGCGCAGAGGATGAAGGCGAGGGACAGCGAGTGCAGAAAGAGCCGCAGGTGCATGTTGCATTGGCGCAAAACCGTGCGCGGGCGTCAACGGATTTAACGGCTGGCCGGTGCGGGCAGCGGGGGCGGGGCGTTGGTGAACATCGGCGGCGGCGCGGCGTTGGTGTCCGCCGGCAATTTTTCAGTGGAGGCGGGCATCACAGGCGGCGGTGCCGGATTCACTTCCGCGAAGACGTACAGGGCGACGATGCCGCCCACCATTGCCAACGCGATGAACAGGTCCGTGTTTTTGCCAGCCATGTCGGGCGACGCGTGCCGCTAGAAAAGCTGGTGGATGGGCGGAGCGCCGTTAATCACCTGCGCCACTTCGCGGGGCAGTCCCGTCAAGGTGCGCGCCACGCCCGGGTCCAGCAACGTGTGCATGATGGTGGCGTTGAGATTGGGGATGGTGACGGGATCGGCAGCAGGCTCGCCGCCGTCTTTGGTGGATTGACCGATGACCTGTCCCATCTTCAAGCCGCCGCCGTAAAGCAGCAGCGGGGCGGAGCCGCCCCAGTGATCGCGTCCCCCTGAGCGGTTGATGCGCGGAGTGCGGCCCATCTCGCCGCAGCAGACGAGCAGGATCTTATCGCCCAATCCGCGTGCCTCGCAGTCCTCGATGAACGCGCTCACCGCATGGTCGAAGGGCGCGCCCACATATTGCATGCCCTCGGTCACGGTGGCGTTGTTGCTGTCGGCGTGCATGTCCCACACAAAGCTGGTGGTGACGGTGATGAACCCCGCGCCGCGCTCGGCCAGTCGCCGCGCCAGCAACATGAGTTTGCCGAGGGACTTCACGTGATCGCCGTAGTGCTTGTAATTGTTCCAGCGCCGGCTGATGCGGTTGACATCCATCAACCCGCTCGTGTCGTACCGCTCCAACGTGCGCGGGTTTTCCTTGGACAAATCAAACGCCTCGGCCACGCCGCCGCCCAAGGTGTCAAACGCCTGCGCCTGAAACCGGTCCAACCCTTCGGTGATGCTGCCGGTCTCCAGCGACCGCCGCCATTGATCCAGTCCGCCCAGCAACGCGCGCCGGTCATCCAGTCGCGTGGGGGCGATGGTCAGCTTCATGTCGCGCTTGAGATCGCCATCGCCGCTGGGGGCAAAAGGCGTGTACGCCGGACCGAGCGGACCCGTCGCGCCGAACTGGCCGAAATTCGTGATCGCCGGACCGGTTGCCGGATCCACCGCCTGCGGGTACAGCGCCAAGTTGCGCGGCATGCCCGTGCGCGGATGATTGGGGCCGGCCACGCGCGCGTAGATGGAGCCCAAGTTTGCCTTGAACGTCGCGGCGCTGACCACCGGTTTGATGTCGTGATTGCCATCGCCCGTGGTGAAGGAGCGCACGATGGCGGATTTGTGCGCCAGCTTGGCCAGCTTGCTGAACGTGGCGCCGTAACTCACGCCGGGCAACGTCGTGCGCACCTCGCCGGTGGCCGAGCGGATGCCCGAGGGCGCATCCATCTTTGGATCAAACGTCTCCGTCTGCGTGGGGCCGCCGTGCATGAAAAGGAAGACGACCGTCTTGTCTTTCACCACGCCGCCGGACTGTTTGATGGCCTCCTGCGCGCGCAGCAACTGCGGCAACGCCAACCCGCCCAGCGCGAGGCTGCCCACTGAGAGGAAATTGCGACGAGTGTTCGGATGGGTGAGATGTAACATAACCGGCTTTTCAGCCGGAACACTTCGACGCGGCAATCTGCGTCGGCATTGAATCTATTTATCGGGCGCAGAGAGAACAACTGCGCTGCGAAGCACGCAATCCCGCGTGTGCATTTGCCAAGATAAACTTGGCATGGGGAAAGGACGGGGGGTAAAACAAATTGAGGATGAGTGGGCCTTGGTAAATGCCTTCGACGTGATCGAGCCTGATTGGCCGCCTGCAAAACGTGGAGGATCGTGTCGCGTGGGCCAGTTTCTACGAGTCGTACTGGAAGCCGCTGTTTGCTTTTGCCCGGCGCGCAGGACTTTCGGAGAGCGACGCGGAGGATGTGGCGCAGGAGACCGTCATGAAAGTCGCCCAACGGTTGCCGGGGTTTGTGTATGATCCCGCCAAAGGTTCTTTCCGCGGCTGGCTCAAGACGATTGCCACGCGTCGTGTGGCTGACCATTTCCGCACCAGTAACCGCCGGTTGCCCGCTGCGTTGGCTGACGAAAAGGAGCCTGTCATCGCTGTGCCGCCTGAACTGGAGAAGTTGTGGGATGAAGAATGGCAGCGGCACTGGCTGGAGCTGGCGTTGCAACGGCTCAAGCAACGGATCAACCCGTTTCATTATCAAGTGTTCTATTCCCACTCCGCGCGCAACTGGCCGATGGAAGAGGTTAGCCGCACTTTCGGCGTGAAGGCCGGCACGGTGCATGTCATCCATCACCGCGTCAAACCGATATTCGAGGAACTGCTGCGCGAACTGCGCGAAGAGCCTGCGTGAGGGCGCACGAATCCCTCCGGCATGCGCATGAATTCAATCCCAGCCATCCCACTCCTTCCGGAGCACGAGCTGTTCAAGCCCATCGGGCGCGGCTCGTATGGCGAGGTGTGGCTGGCGCGCACCATCACCGGCCAGTGGCGCGCGGTGAAGATTGTCCGCCGCGAAAACTTCGAGGAAGCCAAGTCCTACGACCGCGAGTTCGCTGGAGTCAGCCATTACAGCGGCATCGCCATGCAACAGCCGGGCTTGGTGCAGATGTACTTGGTGGGCCGCAACGACGCGGAAGGTTTTTTCTACTACACGATGGAACTGGCCGATGACGTCGGCAGCGGACAAGACGTCGAGCCGACATCGTACTCGCCGCGCACACTCGCCTCGCGATTGCACACGATCGGCACCTTGACGGTGGGGCAGGCGCTGCTGCTGGGCGAGCAACTGGCCTTGGCGTTGGACCATCTGCACAGCCACGGATTGCTGCATCGCGACGTGAAGCCCGCCAACATCGTCTATGTGCAAGGCCAAGCCAAACTCGCCGATCCGGGCTTGATGAGCTTGGTGGACATGACGGCCTCCAACGGCACCGTCTCCACCGTGGGCACGCATGGCTACGTGCCGATGGACGGCGCGGGCACTCCCGCCGCCGATCTCTTCGCCGTGGGCAAAGTGTTGCACGAGGCGTTGTCCGGCAAAGACTGCATGTCCTTCCCGGAATTTGATGCGCCCAACGAAGCGCTGCGCGCGATCAATCCGGTGTTGCACAAAGCCTGCGCGCCCGATGCCGCCAGCCGCTATCAACGCGCTTCGGATTTGGCGCAAGATCTCACGACAGTGCGGACGGGCCAAGCCACGTTGCACATAGATGAGGACGGCAAGATTTCTTACGCGATGACTTCGCGCCGCAAATGGATGATCGCCGGCAGCACCGCAGCGGTGGCCACGCTCATCGCAGGCACAGTGTGGTGGCAACGCAACGACCGCCGTGCGAAAGCCCAGCGAGCAGCGGTCAAGCTGCCCGATCCCGCCACAAAACCGCCAGCGGTAATCGCCACGAATCCGCCACCGGTGAAGACCGAGCCTGAAGCGATTTCCTTTCTGCCCATCATGCCCGGCTACGCCCGACTCGGCGCAGCCCACGCGATGGACGCCGCCAAGAAGGACACCGCCATCCGTTACGAATGGGGACAGTGGGAGCCGGAGTGGACGGCACCGGGCAAATACAAAGACACTGCGGGAATGGCGATGGGCCACAACCACACCGTCTGCCTTTGCGCAGACGGCACCGTTGCGGCTCACGGTTTCAACTCGGATAAACAGTGCGACGTGCCAAAGGGACTGGATTCGGTGGTGGCCGTCGCTGCGGGCGAACTCCATTCGCTGGCCATGACCGCAACGGGACGGGTTGTGCCTTGGGGATTCGAGGTCGTCATTGACGCGGGCAAGTGGATTACCGATGCCGTGGCCATCGCAGCAGGCGGCCTGCATAACTTGGTGCTGCGCGCCAATGGACAGATTGTGACTTGGGGAAGAGCGGACTCGGGCCAGTGCACCTTGCCAAACTTCGACGGAAGACGCGCGCGGGCCATCGCCGCCGGTCGTTATCACAGCGTGGCGTTGATGGCCGATGACACCGTGGTCTGCTGGGGCGCGGGAAGTTCCGAGACCATCACCGGGATGCACCTCCGGCAGAGCATGGTTCCCAAAAAACTGGAGAACGTGCAGGCGATTGCGGCCGGGGATTTCCACACCGTGGCGCTGTGCATGGACGGGTCACTGGTCATCTGGGGTGATCCAGCAGCCGAACAGTGCAAGATTCCCGTCGGGCTGGGATTGGTGGAAGCCATCGCCGTGGGTGCCAACCACAACGTGGTGTTGCAACGCGATGGCCAGTTGCGAATCTGGGGCGACAATAACTTCAAACAGTTGGCGACGCCCGGGGCAGTGCAGGCGCAGTTGATGTCCTCATCGGCCAATCTGCTGCAAATCTGCGCCGGTGGAAACCGTTCGGCGGCGCTGATGAAAGGTTGAAGGCCGCTACATCAACCCCGCAATCGGCGCGGCGTTGTAGAGGGAGTGCGGCCGGCCGGTGGTGTCCGTCCAGGAAATCGTCGGCGGCAGGCCCATCGCCTGATAGATGGTCGCGGCCAGATTCTCCGGCCTCTGCGGATCGCTGGCGGGGTAGCCACCAATCTTATCGCTCGAACCCACGACCGCGCCGCCGCGCACGCCGCCGCCCGCGAGGAAGACCGATTGCACCGCGCCCCAGTGATCGCGCCCCGGCAACTTGGCGCTGGGGATGGTGGAGATCTTCGGGGTGCGCCCAAATTCACCGGCCATCACGATGAGCGTTTGATCCAGCAACCCGCGCGATTCCAAGTCGTCCATCAACGCGCTGACGGCGCGATCCATCGGCGGCAGCAGAAAATCTTTGAGGTTCGGGAAGGCCGCTTCGTGTGTGTCCCACGTCTCGTTGTTGCCCAGATTCACCTGCACCAAACTCAGCCCCGCCTCCACCATCTGCCGCGCCATGAGCAGCGACCAGCCAAAGCTGTTGCGCCCGTAACGATCCAGCCAGCGCGGCTCGGCCTTGTCCAAATTGAAGGCGTCGCGCACGCCGGTGTTGCCCAAAAGCGAGATGGCGCCGGTGCGATATTTGTCAAACGTCTCATCGGCCACCGCGCGGTCGAGCGTCCGCAATTGTCCATCCAACGCGTTGCGCAGATGCACGCGGTCCATCAAGCGGCCGTGCTCCAGCCCCTTGGGCAGCTCCAGATGCGGCGCTTGGAAAAGCACGTTGGCATTGGCCACCTTGCCCGTGGAGTGATGGAAAAGATATTCCGGGAACGCGCCGTAATGCTGCGGGTGATACGGCGACATCTCCAAGTGCCACGGATCCCACTGGCGCCCCAGCAAGCCACCGAATTGACCGGGGAGGGTGCGGCCGGAGTTGTGGATGATTTTATCGGGCAACACCAACGCCGGCGGCAGATTGTTGCGCGGCGGCAAGAGGCGATTGGCCAGCGCCGCGATGCTGGGCCAGTCGTTGGCTTTGGGTTTGTTGGGATCAAATCCCTCCGGCAACTCCGTCCGGCCGGTGAGCATCATGTGATGGCCCGCCGAATGCGCGTTGGACGGATGCGTGAGCGACCGCACCAGCGCCCATTTCTCCGAGCGCTTGGCCAGTCCGGGCAGATGCTCGCAGATGTGCAGGCCCGGCGTGCGCGTGGCGATGGTGCCGAAGTCCCCGCGGATTTCCTGCGGCGCATCGGGCTTGGGATCAAAGCTCTCGTGTTGCGCCAATCCGCCGGAAAGAAAGATGTAGATGACCGCCTTGGCCTTGGGCGTGCGCGAGGCGCCGGCCTCTTGCAGCGCGGCCAGATGGTTCATCCCCAAACCAAGCAAGCCCACCGCGCCCGCCTGCACCGCCGTGCGACGGCTGACGCCATGGCAGGGATGCGAGCAACCGGGTGTGTTGTGGGCGGGCGTGTTCACAGGTTGGCCGAACAAATGCCAGACGCGCTGCACCGCGCGGGCATTCATCAGTGCCGCGCTCATTTTAATGTCAGCAACGTGCGCCGAAGCAGGTTGTGGGTGATGCGCTGCACGCGCTCGTCCGGGCCGTGCGGGCGCGACCAGTGGCTCCACGGCAGGATGTGGCCGGGCGGTGAACTCAATCCTTGCGTCCACCAAATGGTCGCGGCGTTGAAGATGAGATTCTTTTTTGGCCCATGGAAAATGGTGGCCGTCCAATGCGCGGGCGTGGTGCCGCCGCGCCACACGGTGCCTTCGGCGACAACCTCGAGGCCGGGAATCTTCGCGGGCGCACCGTGATGTTCCCAGCCGACAAGGCCGCGCACGGCGTCGCCCTTTTTCATGCCGGTGCCCTCAAAAATCCAGTGCTCGGGTTTCGTGCAGATCCAATCGCCGCCGCCGTTGAAAGGCACGATGCTGCGCGCGCCGATGAGGTCGGCTTCGTTGCGCGTGTCGCGTTTCCAATCCTTGGTGAAGACGCTGATGGACGCCTCGATTTCCGCGTCGGTCAGCCCGGCATAAATTCCGGTGCGCGTGAGGATGCGGTTGGCCGCGCCGCTGGACGACGGCGAGAAAGGCGTGACGCCGAACACCGAATTGCCGCAGAGCCACAGCGCATTCGTGCCGCCGGCGAGGGCCTTTTTCACGGCATCGTACTGTCGCGTGTCCCAATATTCGTCGTGGCCGATGCTCAGAAAAGTTTTGCAGCGGGTGATCTGCGCCGCATCGAGGCAGTCGCTGTTGGAGCAATAAGTCACGTCGTAGCCGTGCTGTTCGAGCCAGTAGAGCAGCGGAAATTCCCACAGCAGAAATTCGCCCGAGCCAATGGAGAGCGGGTGTTCGTAGATCTGCGCGTACTTGCCGTACGGCCGGTCGAAGCTCACGGAGAGATCCACCGCGTGCGCGCCGCGCGGATCGGTGTAGAGCGAGTAATTGTCCGGCCAACGATTGTAGGCCTGCCACGTGTTGTCGCTGCATTGGAAAAGAAAATCCGCCGGGCGCTTGTCGCGCACGATGAAGACGACGTAACTCTGCCAGTACGGCTCGATGGCCTTGTCGGGGATCGTCGTGAGGCGTCCCAGATAAACACCGCTGGGCCAGTCGGCGGGAATCTTCAACGTGGCGGACGGTTCCCAGCGACATTCGCGCAGGCGCTTCTCGCCGATGGGCGGATCGGGCTGCTCCTTGCCAGTCAGCGGGCCGAGCGTGGTCATCAACCGCGCGCCCGCGCCGCCGTAATATCCCATGCGGAAAATCTCCAGCGTGAATTTGTTTGCCGGTCGCGTGCTGACAAAGAAAGAGATTGTCTCGCCCGCGAGAATGCTTTGATGCGAGCAGTAGCCTTCGATGTCGGAGGCGCGGAACCCGCCGCTCTTGTCCAACCGCACCCGCGTGAGCTGCCAATCGCGCGAGCCAGCGCGGGCATTCTCCGCTTTGATGATGTCCGCACGGCGCGCTGCTGCAGCGTTGGGCGCATTCGCCGCCAGTGCGCTGGCAGTGGTGGTCGCTGCAGTGATCGCCGCCGTGGTCTTCATGAATTCACGACGGGAAAGCGGGGAGCGATCTGGGGCATTCATGGCGATGGAGCAAGTGTATCGTGTGGAGCGGTGTGCGCAGCAAAAAAACTGGCCAAGCCCAGCGGCCGCCGCAATAGTCGCGCCGATGGAAAAACTCATCCGCAACCATGTCGGCGAGCGTCTGGACCACGCCTTTCATCCGGGCATTGGGCGCGGCTCCAAGACCGTGGTGGTGATCGGCCACGGCGTGACGGCCAACATGGATCGCGCGTTCATCACGACGCTGGCGGAGTCGCTGTCGATGGTGGGCATTTCGACGTTGCGGTTTTCATTCGCTGGCAACGGCAACTCGGAAGGGCGCTTCGAGGAATCGTGCATCTCCAAAGAGGTGCGCGAGCTGGGCGCGGTGGTGGATGCGCTGGACGGGCGTCCGGTGATTTACGCCGGGCACAGCATGGGCGGCGCGGTGGGCGTGCTCTTTGCCGCGCAGGATCGGCGGTTGAAGGGGCTGATCTCGCTGGCCGGCATGGTGCACACGCAGGCGTTTGTGCAGCGCGAGTTTGCCGGTGTTAAACCCGGCGCCGGTTTCATGTGGGACAAACCCAACTGCCCGCTGTCCGCGCAGTTCATGGCGGACATGGACGAGATTGATTCGGTGCTGGATCGCGCGCCGAAGATCAAGGTGCCGTGGCTGCTCGTGCATGGCGTGGACGACGACGTGGTGCCGGTGACCGATTCGCGCGAGATCATCGACTATGGCAACGAGCCCAAGGAGCTTTTCGAGATCCCGCGCTGCGATCATGTCTTTGATCCCGTGACGGATGGCGATGCCCTGCCGGCGATGGTCACCAAGGTCACCAGTTGGGTGCTGCCGCTGGTCGAGTTTTGATGCAAGAATTTGTGAATAATCCGGTTGACTAGTGCTTTTCGTGAGCTAGTCTCCCTCCGTGCTCCCCTACCAGTGCCGCACCGGAATCCGTGATTCACGCGCCGCGTTCGCCCTGTTGGAATTATTGGTGGCTGCAGCCGTCATCGCCTTGATCGCGGCGTTGGTGCTTCCCGCAGTAAACCAATCCAAGAATCAGGTTCGCGCCAGCAAGTGCATTGACAACTCCCGCCTCGTCGGCGCGGCGTTCAAATCGTACGCCGATAATCATCGCGGCCAGTTCGTTCCCTTCAAGCAACTGCAGACTGCGCCAAAGGATGCGGCCGTGCGCGTGGGCGAAGGCACCTTCACCTACTGGCCGGATTTGCTGCGTGAGTTCGCCGGGCACTCGGGCATCTGGCATTGCCCCGGTTGCCGCAACGATCGTTCCGGTAATTTTGGCATCGCCTACAATCAACTGCTGGGTGCGGAGCAATCGGACAACGGCAAGTGTGTTCAGAGCGAGTCGGACTTGGCCAAGCCCGCGCGCACCGTGGTATTCGCTGACGCCGATCGCATCGCCAACACGCAGGACGCCCCGGATCAGTGGCGACCGATGGCGGCCACGACTCAGAGTCCCGAAGACCGGTTGCAGTTTGAGATTCCCACCAGCGCCACTTGGGACAAGCCCGGCGCGCGCCGCGCGTGGAACCGTCACTTGGGCCGCGCCACCGTGGTGTTTGCCGATCAACACGTGGACGTGCTTCCCGTCAGCCAGCTCGGTTTTCAAAAACAGGCCGACGCCTCCGTGCGGCTTTGGGATTCGCAGTAATCCACCGGCTGCGCTCGCGGCTTTCCTTCGCGCCCAGTTCAGGTGAACATTCCCGCGCAGGGTTCTGTCTTTGTTGATGGCATGAAACGTCCGCTGACATTTTGTTTGTTGCTGCTGTGCGCCGCCGCACTGCACGCCGCCCCGGTGTTGACCTTCGCCGCGATGGGCGATGTGCCGTATGCGGAACCGGAATTTCCCGTGCTGACGCGGCAACTCAAGGAACTGCCCGCCGCGACGGAATGGGTCGTGCATGTCGGCGACATCAAACGCGGCTTTGGCCCCTGCAATGGTGCGTATTACCAGCGCGTGGCCGACGTGCTGAGGCAATCACCCAAGCCGCTGTTCATCCTGCCCGGCGACAACGAGTGGAATGACTGCCCGAATCCGGAGAAGGCGTGGGCGCATTGGACCAAGCACTTCGCCAAGTTTGACACCCGCTGGCAGCATCCGATTGCCGTGCGACGGCAGAAGGGACGCGAGGAGAACATCGCCTTCACGCGCGAGGGCGTGTTGGTGATTGGACTGAGCTTGGTCGGCGGGGCGGTGCATGATGCGGAGGTGTGGCGACAATTTCTCAATGACGCCGCGCGCTGGGTCGAGGTGCAACTGAAAGAGCAGCCCGACGCCAAATGTTTGGTGGTGCTGGCGCACGCCTTTCCCAGCCAGGAAAAGCACAAGGTGTTTGCCGACCGATTTCTGGCTGCGGCCAAACAGTTCCCCAAACCCATCCTCTACATCCACGGCAACGGCCACGACTGGATCGAAGACCGTCCGTTCATTGACGTGCCGCACGTGTTGCGCGTGCAGTTGACACAGGGTGGCCACGAAGACCCGCTGGTGGTGACGGTGGACCCAGCGGCCAAGGAACCCTTCCAATTGCGGCGCAAGTTTCTTGGCCAAAAATGAGACCCTACGCGTTGCACTTCATCGCGATCGCAATGGTCGCGGTTGCCGCCGCAGGTTCATTGCGCGCGGGCACGCCGGAGGCGATGTCGCTGCTCAAGGCAAACTGTTTTGCCTGTCACAATGACGAGAAGAAAAAAGGCGGGCTGGTGCTGACCACGCGCGAGGCGATGTTGCGCGGCGGCGAGAACGGCGCGGTGGTGGTGATGGGCAAAGCGGC
>SIAW01000091.1 GCA_009695465.1 Pedosphaera sp. | reverse complement strand
CGTGCAGATTTATTCCGGCGGCATGGACAATCAGTTGAGCTGGGACGGCCACAGCGACATCGCGGGCAATCACACGGGCTTCGCGCAGGAAAGCGATCAGCCGGTGGCGGCGCTGCTCGAAGACCTCGCGCAACGCGGCATGTTGCAGGACACGCTCGTGGTTTGGGCGGGCGAATTTGGCCGGCTGCCCGTGGCGCAAAAAGGCGACAAGCCCGGGCGCGATCACAACCCGCACGCGATGACGGCGTGGCTGGCGGGTGGCGGTGTCAAAGGCGGCGTGAGCTACGGAGCGACCGATGAGATCGGCCACAAAGCGGCGGTGGATCGGGTGCACGTGAATGATTTCCACGCCACGCTACTGCATCTTTTGGGGATGGACCACGAGCGGCTGACGTATCGCCTCAACGGCCGCGACTTCCGCCTGACCGACGTGGGCGGGCGCGTCATCAAAAAGATTCTGGCGCAGACTTAGCGCGGCGACTCCGGCGGATGACCGGCGTGCACGTCGTGGATGTGGTGCAGCAACACATCGCGCCGTGTGTGTTGGCGCGCTTGATAATTCTTCAGCCCGATCCAGGAAAGCCAGCCGCCGAGCGCGCCGATGGTCAGCCCGAATATCGCTGCGCCGGCCGTCCACGCGCCGAGAAATTCGATGAGCTGGCCGCTTTTTAACAGTCCCCACAAGCTGTGCAGGCTGGCGTTGAACGAGGAGCGGTCGATCATGTCCACGCTGACGTCCACGTTGAGCAGCCATTTGCCGAAGATGATGCTGGGCGGGATGGTGAGGAACGTGAAGAGCTTGGCGAACACGAAGCCGGCGATGGAGGCGGCGAAGTGGCCCTTGAGAAAACGGTTGAGCGGATAGAGCAGAAAGAACGCGAGGCCGAGAGTCGGGAAAAAAATCAGCTCACAAAAAATGCCGTAGCCCACGCCGCGAGCCACCTGCGCCGGCGCACCGCGCGTGCGCAGGATGCGCAGATAGTCGAGGCGGAATTTGCGCTTGAGGCGGACCCACCACGGCCGCCGAGCGGGGCGCTGCGCTGCGTCGGCCGGCATGGCGCGCTATTTCTGGGTCACCCACTCGAAGGTGATTTTCACCTCGTCCTTGGTGGTGACAGAGCCGGTGGGCAATTGCGGCGCGGGCGGCTTGATGCCGAAGGCGGTCATCTTCAATTCCGTCGCGCCTTTCACCGTCAGCTTGTCGCCGGCGATGGTGAACGTGACCGGCATGGTGATGGCCTGTGTCTTGCCGTTGATCTTGACGGTGCCTTTGCATTCGCACTGCGCCACGCCGCCGTTGACCTGTTTCACTTCCAGCCCGGACAGATCAAACTCGATGGCCTTCTCTTTTTCGGCATTCAACGCAGCGTGCATCACTTCGTCCATGCGCTTGTTGTTGCTCTTGAGCGAGCGGGTGATGAGCGACACCTTCGCCGTGGCGGTGACGGGGCCGGGCTTGGCGAGATCCGCTGCGCTGATCTTGAGCAGGCCGCCCACGGCGATGCTTTCCACCTTCCACTTGTGGACGTTGGAATCGCCCTCGAGCGTCAGCTTGCTGCCGGGCTTGCCGCGATAAATATCCTGCGCGGAAAGCAGGCCGGCGGAGAACAGCAGGGCGGTCAGCAGGATTTTGTTCATGCGATGTCTTGGGGTTAAATCTTGAACCACTCGTCTTGGAACTCGATGCGTTTGCCCGTGAGGATGGACTCGTTGGCCTTCAATGCCACGACGGTGGCTTGCGCGCCGTCCACCACATCCGCAGCGGGCAGGCGGCTCTCTTTGAGTTTGGAAAGATGCTCGGCGATGGTCGCGGCATCCGATTCGCCGAAGGTCTGCACGAAATCTTCCACGGCGGATTTCACCTGATGCGTATTGTAGGCGAAGGCCTCCAGCGCGTAATAGAGCGGCGTGTTCTGGAACGGCGACAGCACCACCGCATCCTCTTTGGCGGCCAGCTTGGTGGCGTTGGCGACCAGCGCGATGCCTGTCTCGCTGAAGAACTGATCCTTGCGCGCGTACACTTCCCAGCCGATGAGCGGCGCGTCGGTCTCCTTAAACATCCACGCCTTGGTGCCGCGCAGCATGATGGCGCTGTCGGTGCCGTAGAACAGTTCGTACTCGCTGTCGAAGGAGTTGGCGATGGTCAGCTCCTGCGAGAGATGCACGCCGCCGGAATATTCAAACACCGCCTGCACGCTGTCGGGCACCTTGCGGCCATCGTCTTTCCATTTGGTCAGACTGCCAAAACCCGTGACCGCGCGCGGGCGCATATTGTAGAACCAGCTCACCTCGTCGGCCTGATGCAGTCCCAGCTCGCCCATGAGTCCGGGCGAGAGCTTCTGATCCAAACGCCAGTTGATCTCCTTCTCGCGCTCGGCATTGGGCGAGATCTGGCGCCAGCTCTGTTTCTTGTGCCACTGCACGCGCGCCTTGATGGTCGAACCCAACCCACCCGCGCGGATGAAGGGCAACAGAAAATGCCGCTGCGGTTCCGAGCGCAACTGGAGTCCGCTCTGAAAATTGAACCGGGGATTCGCCTTGGCACTGGCGGCGATGGCGAGCGTGTCCTCCACCGTGTGCGCGAGCGGCGCTTCGCAGTAAACATGTTTGCCGGCCTTCAGCGCGTCCGCGACGATCTGCCGGTGCTGGTGCGTGGGCGTGGCGATGATGACGGCCTCCACCTCTTTGTCGGCGAGCAACTCGGCGTGCGTCGCGTAAGCCTTGGCCTTGGGCGCACTGCGTTGGGCACGGCTGAGCAACGCGGGATAATGTTCGCACACCGCCACCAACGGTGCCGAAGGCAGGAGCGCCAGCGTGGAGATGACCTCGCGTCCACGCGGGCCGCAGCCGATGACACCGCACTTGATCGGCGGCGTGGCGTCGGTGCGCAGTCCTTCCGGGGCTTCCTGCGCGCGCGCTTCCATCGCGCGGAAGAGGGCCATGAACGCGCTCGCGGTGCCGCCCGCGGCCAGAAAATCGCGCCGATCAATGCCGCCGCGGGAGAGTTCAACGAACTTCATTGCACGCGGATAATGCGCGGAGCACGTTTTGCCCGCCATCAAAAAGATGGCTGGAACTGCGCGACAAGATCAGCGGCTCAACGCTTGCAACAAGGCGGCGTGCGCCTCGGTGCGCTTCTGTTTGGCGGCCTCGATCTCCTCGGGCTTGGCTTTCTTGGGATCGGGATTGGGCACCTTGCGCAGCGCGTCAGCGGCGGCACCCACGGCCTTCACCCACTCCGCGTCACCGGACTTGGCCAGATAGCGCGCGGAATCTTGCTTGGCCGCTTCGGCGGCGCAGGCGATGACGGAGCGATTGTGCTGCAACTGCTGCGCGTCGGGGTTGGGAGTAGCGGGGCCATCCACCAATTTCAGCGACCATTGAATGCCGGTCAGCAGATGCTTTTGAAACGTCGCATCTTTCCACGTGGATTCGTTGTGGCCGAGGTTGGTGTAAAACAGACGGCCCTCGCCGTACTCGCGCACCCAAGTGACGGGCACCAAATAGGGCATCTTGGGATTGGTCTTGGTCATGTCCAAACTCAGCAACACGCGCACGGTGGTGGGATCGAAATTGGTGTACTGATAGATCTCATCCTTCCACTGGAACTCGGCGGCGTACATGGCCACGGCCGGATGCTTCGGATCGTGATTGGTGAAAGTACACGTGGTGCCGCTGCCCCACGGATGGCCGGCGAAACTGCCGTTGATCATCTTCACGTAACCGGAGAACGCGTCCTTGCCGCCGTGGAAAGTGTCGGTGGCGCTGTGCGTGCCGATGAAGCCTTTGCCGGACTTGACGAAGTCGGTCAGCGCCTCGCGCGGATCGCCTGCCGGCAACAGGATGCCGGTGGTGTAAAAGAACACGGCGTCGAACTGCTTGAGGTTTTCGCGGGTGATGGAGGCGATGGCGTCCTGCGAGTTGACGGTGGTGAACACGCCGGAGGCTTTGCCGATCTCTTCGAGCGTCTTTTCGGCGAGGCAGAGTTGGTCGGGCGCGGGGCGTTTGACGGCACCGTGCGTGAAGCCCTTGGACTGGGTGATGACCAAGATTTTCTTGGGCGCAGCGGCGGCGTTGAGCACGGTGCCCACGGCCAAGGCGAGAGCGAGGAGGCCGCGGCGGGCTGCAAAGGGTCGGGACAATTTCATAGTGTCAATGGGGTGGTGTGATGTCGGTGGCGCCGAATTGATTTGTCGGAGACGGCTTGGATTCAAGCCCGCGCGTCATGGGGCGGTCAAGGCCAGAATGCGCTCGGGCAGGAATGTGGGTTCTTTCGAACACGCGAGCTTGCAATGGGTGCGCGGGACGGAATATGATTCGCGCCAGTCTGGCACACTTCCAACCACTGGGAAAGGCCGTTTTGACATGATCCGATCGTTTGCATTTACCACGCAAGGGCGATTGCACAGCAAGGATTTGGACATCTTTTTGATGCCCACTTTGTTGGCGGACACCAGCCTCTTTCTGTGGGTGGATCTGGAGAACGCGACCGAGGCGGAGGCCAAGCGGGTTTTGGAGGACATCTTTCATTTCCATCCGCTGTCGGTTCAGGACTGCATTGACGCCAGTCCCTCGCCCAAGGTGGAGGAATATTCGCCCAAGGAAGAGGATCGCTTTGCGCCGTACCTGTTCATCGTCATCCACGCGGTGGACTACAGCCGGGCGGACGGAGCGTTTGCTACGACGGAGCTGAACTTCTTTCTCGGCAAAAATTTCCTGGTGACCTACCACGACGTGCCCATGCGCAGCGTGCTCGTGGTGGAAGAGCGTTGCATCAAAGGCACCGGCCACATCGCGCGCGCGCCCGACCGCGTGGCGCATCAGTTGTTGGATAGCCTGGTGGAGAACTACAAACCTGCGCTGGAAGAACTGTCCAACGAGATCAGCGAACTGGAGACGCAGGTGCTGCAGAAGCCCGGCAAGGGCACGCTCAACCGGATCATTGAGATCAAAAAAGAGGTGCATCAACTGCGCCAGATTATCGGGCCGCAGCGAGAGGTGCTGGCGCGGTTTGCCGCTGGCGATTTCAAACTCATCCGCCCGCACTTGGTGCCGTATTACCGCGACGTGTACGACAGCCTTTTCCACATCGGCGAGATGGCGCACGGCTACACCGATTCGCTCAACGGCATCCTGCAGATCTACCTCAACATGTCTTCCAACCAGACCGGCGAAGTGGTCAAGACCCTGACCATGATCACCGTCATCACCACGCCGGTGATGATCATCGGCACGTGGTACGGCATGAACTTCGCGAATCTGTGGGAGGTCAAATCCCCCTGGGGCGTGCGCTACGGCTACGAGCTGGCGATCGGGTTGACCCTCATCACCACCGGCCTGACCTACTGGTGGTTCAAGCGCAAGAAATGGTTCTAGGCCGTTCTTGCAGACTGCCATGTCCGCCAGCAAAGCCAGCTTCTTGGATCGCCTGCTCGGTCGCATCGAACATCTCGATGCCGAAGGGCTTCAGACTCTCGTCCAGCGATTGGCGCGGGAGCGGGATTTTCTGGAGACGCTGTTTGACACCATCGAGGACGGCGTCGTCGTGCTCGACACGCACGCCCGCATCTCGTGGCACAACCAATCTGCCAGTCACTTGCTCGGACTGCCGCTGCCGCCTGCCCAACCGCAGGACATCGCGAGATTCCTGCCGGACATCGACTGGGAAAAACTCTGCGCCGCACCCGTGCGCGACAGCCAGTCCGTCACGCGGCACGAACTGCAGGCGGTCTATCCCATCCGCCGCGTCCTGCGCATCTACACCACCTCGCTGCGCGGCGGCGGGCTGGCCGTCGTCGTCAATGACGCCACCCAATTGCAGCAGCAAACCGCCGAGGCCATCGAGAGCGAGCGCGTGGAGGCGCTGACCTTGCTGGCCGCCAGCGTGGCGCATGAGATTGGAAATCCGCTCAACGCCCTGCACATCCATCTGCAATTGATGGAGCGCGAAATCAAAAAGCTGCGCGCGCCGCAGGGTTCCGCGGCAACCACTCCGCGACGCGGCAAGAGCACCGCTGCCGCTACTGATGCCCGCGACGCCAGTCTCCACAAACTGGACACCTACTTGAGCGTGGCCAAAGGCGAGATTGATCGGCTGCACAACATCATCACTCAATTCTTGCAGGCCATCCGCCCGACGCGGCCGCAGATGCAGCGCATCTCTCTTAACGAAGTGGTCGCGGCCACGCTGGATTTGATGCGGCCGGAGATCGACAACCGTGGCGTGCGGTTGGAAACGCACTTGGATCCCGATCTGCCCAAAGCACCGCTCGACGCCGCGCAGATCAAGCAGGCGTTGGTGAATCTCACCAAGAACGCGCTGCAGGCGATGACCGTGGGCGGCACGCTCTCGCTGGCTACGCGCCCGGCGCCCGATGGCGTGTGGCTGGACGTGGCCGACACGGGCGGCGGCATTCCCAAGGAGATTGTCAGCCGCATCTTCGAGCCGTTTTACACCACCAAGAAACGCGGCACCGGCTTGGGCTTGATGATCGTCCAGCGCATCGTGCGCGAACACAACGGCCGCATCGAGCTGGAGAGCCACACCGGACAGGGCGCGGCTTTTCATCTGTGGTTCCCGTTGGCCGAACAGCAACCGCGGCGCATCGCCGCCGACAATCCTGCCACTCATGTCTGAGAAATCTGCCGTGCTGATTGTGGACGACGAGAAGCCCACGCGCGAAGGACTGCGCGCGGCGCTGGAGGATCGATACGACGTGTACGTGGCCGAGGATGCCGAGTCTGCGCAGCGCTTGTTGGAGGAGCAGCACTTCGAGGTGTTGATCACCGACCTGCGCATGCCCAAGGCCAGCGGACTGGATTTGATCAAGCGCGCCAAGGCATTGGCTCGGCCACCGGTTTGCATTCTCATGACCGCGTACGGAACGGAGGAGGATGCCGTGGCCGCCATGAAATTGGGCGCGGACGATTACATCCCCAAAGGGCGACTGCAGATTGACGAGCTGGAGATGCGTATCGCGCGCGCACTGCGGGCGCTGTCGTTGGAACAGGAAAACCGCGTGCTGCGCCAGCACATCGACGCTAAGTTCGGTCTGGAAAATATCCTCGGCAAATCGCCGGCGATGCAGGAGGTGCTGGAGATGGTGCAGCAGGTCGCGCCGGCGCGGGCCAGTGTTTTAATCCTGGGCGAGAGCGGCACGGGAAAGGAACTGGTCGCCAAGGCGATTCACAATCTCAGCTCGCGCGCGCGTCAGCCGATGGTCACGGTGCATTGCGCCGCGCTCTCGCCGACCTTGTTGGAGAGCGAACTCTTCGGCCACGAGAAAGGCGCGTTCACGGGCGCGCATGAGCGGCGCATCGGCCGCTTCGAACTGGCGCAAGGTGGGACGCTGTTCTTGGACGAGATCGGCGAGATTGACGCGGCCATCCAAGTGAAGCTGTTGCGGTTTTTGGGCGAGCGAACGTTTGAGCGCGTCGGCTCCAACCGGACGCAGGCGGCCGACGTGCGCGTGATTGCGGCCACCAACCGCAATTTGGCCGCAGCGGTGGCCGCGGGCAAATTCCGCGAGGACCTTTTTTTCCGCCTGCGCGTGATGGAAATCCTCATGCCCCCACTGCGCGAGCGCGGGACGGACATCGTGTTGCTGGCGCAATCGTTCCTCAAAGAGTACGCGAAGGAGAACCGCAAGAACGTCACGGAATTCCAGCCTGATGCGGTCGAGGCGCTGATGAATTATCCGTGGCCGGGCAACGTGCGCGAGTTGCGCACGGCGGTGGAACACGCGGTGGTGCTGTGCCGCGGCGCAGCGATCGCGTTGCGCGATCTGCCGGCGGGCGTGCGCGGCAATGCGCCGAGCCTGCCGCATCCGGGGGCGCACGGGGTGTTGGGCAAACAAGCGGTGACGGTGGAGGATGCGGAGCGCGCGCTGATCATCCGCGCGTTGAAGGAGTGCCACGGCAACCGCTCGGAGGCCGCCACGAAAATCGGGATGAGCCGCCGCACGTTGCACCGCAAGTTACACACGTACAACCTGCACGATCTGTAACGCGCGGGGCGAGGCGCTAACGTTTGGGGCGGCGCAGCACCAATTGCGCCTCCATCTTGTCGAAGCTGGTGAGGAGCGCGCACTCGGGCAGAAGCACGGGAATCAACTCCCAGCCTTCGGCGCCCAACTGGTTCAACTTGGCCTCGGTGACGTCCACTCGTTTGAGCAGTTTGTATTCCCACGCTTGCACGGCGGCAGCATGCCCTGCCCAGCGCGCGGGTGGCAACAGACCATTTCAGTCATTTCTGTTGACGGTCGGGCGCGCGCCCGTCTCAATCCGCCCATGACCACACACTCGCAGTTATCGCGGGCGTTGTTTGTTTTCGTGGCGGCAGTTTTTTCGGCACAGGCCGATGTGAAGATGCCGTCCATTTTCTCCAGCCACATGGTGCTGCAGCGCGATGAGGCGTGCCCCGTTTGGGGTTGGGCCGAGGCGGGCGAAGAAGTGACCGTCACCATCGGCACTCAAAAACACACCGCCAAGGCCGGCGACAACGGCAAATGGTCGGTGAAGCTCACCGCGATGAAGGCGTCGAGCGACGACGCAAAGACATGACCCTCGCCGAAGCGGAAAAGGCGATGATCATCCGCGCACTGAATGAATGTGGCGGACACCGCACGGAGGCCGCCATCAAACTCGGGGTCAGCCGCCGCACGCTGCACCGGAAGATTCTCGAGTACAACATGGCCAGACTTTAACTTTGGATATGCAGGTTTACCTCAGCCGCGACGGCCAGCAGATGGGGCCGTACAGCATCGAGCAGATCCAGGAATACCTCGCCGATGGGAGCGCGTTGCCGACGGACCTGGCCTAGCATGAAGGAATGTCCGATTGGGTGACGGTGACTGAATTGATTCAGGTCGCCCCCGCGCCTGCGTTGCCAGCCGAAAAGAAATCCTTTTTCACGCTCAAGCGCGTCATCATCGGCTCACTGATCTGGTTCGCGTTCGTGATGGCGATTTCACTCGCGTGTCTTTTTTATATCCACAAAGACTCCAAGGGCGGGGCGGAGCGCCGAGTCAAAATGTTAGGCCAAGGCACTGGCACGCTCGTCGTCGTGGGTTGGGCCGCGCTGTGGTTGCCGTGGGCGGTTCAGGTGGGCAAACGCCGCCGCGAAGCCAAAGCTCGACAGGTTTCCTGATTCTCACCGAGTGCCAGGATATGAATCTTCACCCGAACTGAAGCAGGCAGGCCGGCTCGTTTCGCGGTTGACGTTTCGTGGTGAATCGGTTGAATTGTCCGACCTATGAATCCACTGAGCCACTTCCGCTTATCCATTCTCGCTGTCGCCGCCGCGGTTTTTACAGCACAGGCCGATGTGAAGATGCCGTCCATTTTCTCCAGCCACATGGTGCTGCAGCGCGATGAGGCGTGCCCCGTTTGGGGTTGGGCCGAGGCGGGCGAAGAAGTGACCGTCACCATCGGTGCCCAAAAACACACCGCCAAGACCGGCGACAACGGCAAGTGGTCGGTGAAGCTCACCGCGATGAAGGCGTCGAGCGAGCCGCAGGTGCTGACGGTGGCCGGCAAAAACTCGATCAAGTTTGAGGACGTGCTGGTGGGCGAGGTGTGGCTGTGCGGCGGCCAATCCAATATGGAATGGGCGGTGAGCCAATCCTCGAACGCGCAGAAGGAAATCGCGGCGGCAAATCACAAGCGCATCCGCCACATCAAAGTGCCGCACGTGACTTCCGATAAACCGCAGGACGATGTGAAGACCAGTGGCTGGCTCGTTACCACACCGCAGACGGTGCCGGGCTTCACGGCGGTGGGTTACTTTTTTGCGCTCGCCATCCAGAAAGATCTGGATGTTCCCGTCGGCTTGATCGGCTCCAACTGGGGCGGCACGCGCATCGAGCCGTGGACGCCGCCGATCGGGTTCCAGTCCGTGCCAGCGCTCAAAGAGAATTTCGCAGACAAGCTCAGCACCTTCCCCTCCAAGAACGCCCAAGGCGTCGCCAATTCCGGTTCGCCGCTGGCGATGTACAACGCGATGATCCATCCGCTGGTGCCTTACGGCCTGCGCGGCGCGCTGTGGTATCAGGGCGAGTCCAACAACGGCGAAGGCATGTTGTACACCGAGAAGATGCGCGCGCTGATCTCCGGTTGGCGCAGTGTGTGGCACAAGCCGGACATGCCATTCCTCTTCGTGCAACTCGCGCCGTATCGTTACGGCGGATCGCCGGAGAATCTGGCGGGCATTTGGGAGGCGCAGACGGCCACGCTGAAAATCCCCAACACGGGCATGTGCGTCATCACCGACATCTCCACCGTCAACGACATCCATCCGCCCAACAAACAAGAGGTGGGCCGCCGACTGGCGTTGTGGGCGTTGGCCAACACGTACGGCAAGGACGTGAAGGTCTATTCGGGACCGCTCTTCAAGTCGGCGAAGCCGGAGGGCGGCGCCATTCGCGTGAGCTTCGATCACGTGGGCGGCGGGTTGGCCTCGCGCGATGGCAAGGCGCTGAGCCATTTCCAAGTGGCGGGTGCTGACGGTAAGTTTGCCGAGGCAGAGGCCAAGATTGACGGCGAGACCCTCGTGGTGCGCGCGGCGTCCGTGGAGGAACCCAAGTTCGTGCGCTTCGGCTGGCATCAATTGGCCGAGCCGAACTTGTCGAACAAAGAAGGGCTGCCGGCCTCGCCTTTCCGCACCGACAAGCTGCCGCCGGCCGCGCCGCCGCAGCCGCCGACAAAGGCTGCGCCAAAGAAGAAGTAATTTTGCTTTGTGCAAAGCGGGGCGGGCGCAAGTCCGCCCCGTTTTTTTTGTGCCGCACGGGCTGGCGATGTGCTGGCTGCGTGCCGGTGAGAAAACAAGGTTGCCAAGCCCCTGATTTCGCGGACACTCCCGCGCACATCCGTATGTCGAGCATGACCAAATCGCCGTCCAAAAAATTCGCCGCCTATCCGCGCCTCAATCCGCTGGGCGTCGGCAAAAACATTTCTGCCGCCGATCTCATTGATGAATGTTTCATGGCGTACAACGGCGGGCGCCTGCGCGAAGCCGCCAAGCTGCTCGCGGAGAAA
>SIAW01000090.1 GCA_009695465.1 Pedosphaera sp. | reverse complement strand
GTTCATGGCCGCCACCACGGGGCGCGTGCGCAAGGTTGTTGATGCGCGAGGCCGAGGCAACGGCACGTTGGCTGGCAGGGTTTGAACTTTGTTTCCACCCGGCTGCACCATCACTGGCGGCGCGGGCTGCAGCGCGTGCGTGCAGGTTTTGATGAGCGCGTGACCAACAGGCCCACCAGCGCCACCGGCGGCATCGCCTGCCGAATCGTTCATTGCCAATCGCCGCGCAAAGGCTTTTGCATCGCCACCGGGCGCGGATGCGGACTTGCGCGGGGCTGGGCCTGCAGGTTGCTCCGTCTCCATCATCTCCATGCAATTGCCGCAACCACCGCCTTTGCTGGGGTCCACTTCGACAATCACATACTTGCCGTCTTTCACGTGGCTGATGAGCACCTGCCGCGCATCGGGCAGCACCACCAAGCCCATCAGGATTTCCTCGTGGCGCGACATGACGAACATGGAGTCGGGGTCGTCATTGATGAAGCCCATCGCCGACTGGTCTTTGTTCCAGTGCGTCTTGTTGTCGGTGATGAGGGCGGTGACTTCGAGGTCGGGAAAGAGGTTCAGCCGAACTCGCTTGGGCTGCTTGGGATTGATGGAGAGCTGCGCCAATCCTGTATCCTCCATCTGCACCCAGCGCCAGCGCTTGGCGATGGTCTGCTCGGGGAAACTGCTCGGGACTTGGGCAGCGGGCAAATCGCGGAACAGCACGGGCAGGCGGCGCTGCTTTTTTTGGATGAAGAAACCGACAATCCCACCCACCGCCAGCACGGCGATCAGGAGCGAGAGGTACA
Source organism: Pedosphaera sp. (assembly GCA_009695465.1). Taxonomy (GTDB): domain Bacteria; phylum Verrucomicrobiota; class Verrucomicrobiia; order Limisphaerales; family UBA1100; genus SYLI01. Next base: position 10,406 of record SIAW01000090.1, on the reverse strand, counting down.
GTCGTTTTCTTTTCATGGCCACAAAGTTAGAACTACGCCCGTGTTGGACAGAAAATCCTACGCGTTTACTCCCATCCAAAGCAACGAGTTTGCGATGTGAAACCGGGTTTGTGAGTAAGTCAGCGCCGCGACAGGATTGGGTGACCCAGCCATTGGCAATTCAGACTCGGGCAGCAATGGCAGCGTTACAGTAAACCAAGGAGGGGCAGCGGCAAAAAAGACTGGCGGGAGTGACGGGACTCGAACCCGCAACCTCTGCCGTGACAGGGCAGCGCTCTAACCAATTGAGCTACACCCCCACAAGGGGAGCGCGAACGTAAGCGAACCCGCCGCGAGCGTCAACGCGGGAAATAAAAAGTGATTCGGGCAACAGACGCCAAGGAGGTGAGGGTGGAGAACCCTGCTGAAGAAACGTTCTGTCGCCCGAATCAAAATTAAGCTTGGCCGAATATGGCTGGCACTAGTCCCAATGTCAACCCCGTTTCTGGAGCGCTCACGCACTTCGAAAGATTTTCACCGTGACATCCTTTTTGTCATCTCCATAATGCTCGGCTCCGTGGGATGACCCCATCGTCTAGCGGTTAGGACACCGCCCTTTCACGGCGGTAACACGGGTTCGATTCCCGTTGGGGTCGCCACCTTTCGTCGCCACAGGGCACAGGGATTATAGAGGAAAAGTGAGGCTCGCTTCCCGCATCGCGCCAGTTTGCGCCATGCCCTGCGGCCCATATTGAAACCGTGAGCGGATCGGGAATCATTGCCATCGTCGGCCGACCTAATGTCGGCAAGTCAGCGTTGTTTAATCGCATCGCCGGGCGGCGCATCGCCATCGTGCACGATCGCCCCGGCGTCACGCGCGACCGCGTCAGCGCCGAGGTGGAATGGCAGGGACGCCCTTTCACGTTGGTGGACACCGGCGGCATCGGTCTTGCCCACGGCGAGAAATCCGATGACATCATCGCGCACGCCACGCTGGACCAAGCGCTCACCGCCATCGAATCCGCGCATGTCATCCTTCTTGTCACCGACATCCGCGAGGGCGTCGTGGCGCTGGACCGCGATGTTGCGCGCCGACTCCATCAATCCGGCAAACCCGTTCTCGTCGCCGCCAACAAAGCCGACAACGACACCTTTGCCGGGATCTCTCCGGACTTTGCTCAACTAGGATTTGGCGAACTCTTCCCCGTCTCCGCGTTGCACGACCGCGGTCTGAGCGAGATGATGGAAGCCGCGCTGGCACTGGTGCCCCCCGCGCCTGAGCCCGAAGCCGGCACCACTGCAGTTGCCGCTGAACCGCTCAAGATCGCCATCGTGGGCCGGCCCAACGTCGGCAAATCGTCCATCATCAATTCCATCACCCAATCCAAGCGCGTCATCGTCAGTCCCATTCCCGGCACCACGCGCGACGCCATTGATGTGCCTTTCCTCATCCAGACCGGTGCCGAGCCGCAGCCGTGCATGCTCATCGACACCGCTGGTCTGCGCAAAGCCCGGCGCGTGGATGATTCGGTGGAGTTCTTCAGCGCCAGCCGCACCCACGCCGCCATCACCCGCTGCGATGTCGCCGTGCTCGTGCTCGATGCCGAGTCGGGCATCCTTGAGCAGGACAAAAAAATCGCCGACATCATCAACGCCGAACACCGCGCCTGCGTCGTCGTCGTCAACAAATGGGACTTGGCCACCGCAGAAGTCCGCGAAGTGCGCCAGCGTCACCGTGTCCGCAAGCGCAGTGGCGTCCGCGAAAAACGCCCGCAGCTCACCTTGGCCGAGTTCGGCGACTGGGTTCACGAGCAGCTTTTCTTTCTGGATTACGCCCCGGTAATTTTCACCAGCGCCACACAAGGCTTCCAATTGGAGCGCCTGCTCGAAGCCATCCGCTACGTCGCCGCGCAACGCCAGCAGAAAGTGCCCACCCCGCTGCTCAACCGCACCTTGGCCGACGCCATCAACCAGCGGCAACCGCCCAGCAAGAGCGGCAAGCACCTCAAGTTTTTCTACGCCACGCAGACCGGCCAAGCCCCGCCCTCCTTCCTGCTCTTCGTCAACGCCACCGAGCTGTTCACCGAGCAGTATTCCAAATACCTGCGCGATTGCCTGCGCAAGGCGTTTGGGTTTGAAGGCTGCCCGCTGCTCCTGCGCGCGCGCCCGCGTTCCAGTCGCGAGCCAGCGCCTTGATTGGCGTTTGTCACCGCGATCAATCTGCGGTTGCCTGTCTGGGCCGCCGCTCTTACTTTGAGCGCCATGGCAACTCCTCCCGGCCGTTTTGTCACCGAAGATCCCTGGCGCGTCTTCCGCATCATGGCGGAGTTCGTGGAATCATTTGAAACGCTCTCGCAGGTCGGCCCGGCCGTCACCATCTTCGGCTCCGCGCGCACCAAGCCCAGCGACAAATACTACAAGGCCACCGCGCGCATCGCCCGACAGTTGGCCGAAAACAATTTCGCCGTCATCACCGGCGGCGGCCCCGGCATCATGGAAGCCGCCAACAAAGGCGCGCGCGAAGGCGGCGGCAAATCCGTCGGCCTCAACATCCAGTTGCCTTTCGAGCAATCGGGCAACACCCACGCCAACATCTCCATCAACTACCACTACTTTTTCGCGCGCAAAGTCTGCCTGGCCAAATACAGCTCGGCCTTCATCTACATGCCCGGCGGCTTCGGCACGCTCGATGAGTTTTTTGAAATCCTCACGCTCGTGCAAACCCAGCGCATGCCGAAGTTCCCCATGATTTTGTTCGGCAAGAAATTCTGGAGCGGTCTCCTGCGCTGGACTGAAGGCACGATGAAGGCTGGCAAGTTCATCAGCCCGGACGACAAGCATCTCTTCACCGTCACCGACAGCGAGAGCGAAGTGATTGAGATCATCACCGAGTGGCAACGCAAACGCGACGGCCAGCCGCAGACGGTTGCGGCGGCCTATCTGTAAACGATGCGTCTGTTGCTCCAAGAAATCCCGCACGCACCGCCGCTGGACGCAGTGGCTGCGCGGCTCTCGCGCACGCCCAGTCTGGTTTGGCTGCGCAGCGGCGGCGAACCGACCGCGCAGTCGCGCTACTCGTTGCTGGCAGCGCGCCCGTTCCTCACCGTGCGCACGCGCGGCACTCGCTGCGAACTGCACGCGGGCACGAGTCGCCGCACGCAGTTTGGCAATCCGTGGCCGCTGCTCGATCATCTGCTCTCGCGCTACGAAATGCTCGATGAACTCGATCTCCCCTTCCCCGCCGGCGGCTGTTTCGGTTACTGGGGCTACGATCTGAAAAACTTTTCTGAGCCGCGCCTGCCGCGCCGCGCTGTGGACGACCTTGAATTGCCCGATGCGTACTTGGGTTTTTACGACAGCCTCGTCGTGTTCGATCGTGAGTTGGGCAAGACGTGGATCATCGCCACCGGACTGCGCGTGGATGGCTCGCGCAGCCAAGCCGCCGCGCAGGCCGCAGTGGATTTCTGGCGCGCACAATTGGATCTGGCCGCCAAAGAACCTCACGCTGAGAACCGCTCTCTCCCGGCGGAAGCACATGCGGTGGCTTCTAATTTCACCCGCGAGAATTTCCTGGCCGCCACACGTCGCGCCCTGCAGTACATCCGCGCTGGCGACATTTATCAGGTGAACCTCTCCCAACGTTTTGCCGTGCCGTGGGCGCAGTCGGGCTGGGCGCTCTTCGATGCGTTGTGCAGGCACAGCGCCGCGCCATTCGCCGCGTATCTCAACTGCGATGGATTGGAGATTGCCTCGGCGTCGCCCGAAAGATTTTTCCACCTGAGCGGCGCGCACGCGCAGACGCGCCCCATCAAAGGCACGCGCCCGCGCGGACACGACGCCGACGCCGACGCGCGGCTGGCGCATGAGTTGCAAACCAGCGCCAAGGAAAATGCGGAGTTGGTGATGATCACCGATCTGCTGCGCAACGATCTGGGCCGCATCTGCGAATTCGGCAGCGTGATGGTGCCGGAGTTGGCGCGGCTGGAGCGTTTCCCGCAGGTGCAACATTTGGTCTCCACCGTGGAAGGCCGGTTGAAGGCGGGCACCACGCATCTCACCGCGTTGCGCGAATGCTTCCCCGGCGGCAGCATCACGGGCGCGCCGAAAATCCGCGCCATCGAAATCATTGACGAGCTGGAACCGGTGACGCGCGGGCCGTACACCGGCTGCATCGGTTATCTGGGTTTTAATCGCGAGAGTCAGTTGTCCATCGCCATCCGCACTGCGTTGGTGCATGAGGGCACGGCGCGGTTCCAGACCGGTGCGGGCATCGTGGCTGATTCCGATCCCGAGGCGGAGTACGAAGAGACCCTCGCCAAGGCGGGCGGCTTTTTCGCCGCAGTCCAGCCGGCGCGCGCCGCGTGGCCGCAGCCCTTTTTTCCATGAGCATTGAGATGGCCGCGCTGTGTGTGGCAGCGTTTGCCGCAGGCTTGGTGGACGCCGTGGCCGGTGGCGGTGGACTCATCCAAATCCCGGCACTACTGCTGTTGTTGCCGCCGGACTTAGCCTCGAACATCGCGCTGGTGTTGGGCACCAACAAAGTTTCTTCCACCTGCGGGACGGCCGTGGCGGTGTGGCGTTACGATCGCCACCTCGATCTGCCGTGGCGCATCCTCGCCCCGGCGATGGCCGCGGCCTTTGCCTGCGCTTTCCTGGGCGCGCACACGGTGTCGCTGATTCCCCCCGGCGCACTGCGCCCCATCGTGCTGGTGCTGCTGGTTGGCGTGGCGGTGTGGACCACTTTTCAAAAAGACAACGCCGCATCCCGCGCGCCCGCGCCCATCGCCGGCCGCTCCATGGGGGTGGTGATTCTCTTCGCGGCAGCGATGGGTTTTTACGACGGCATCTTTGGCCCGGGCACCGGCAGCTTTCTCATTGCGGGTTTCGTCGTGTGGCTGGGTTGCGATTTTCTCCACGCCACCGGCAGCGCGAAGGTGATTAATCTGGCGACCAACTTGGGCGCGCTCGCCTGTTTCATCGGCGCCAGCCAAGTGAGCTGGGCGCACGCGCTGCCGATGGCGGCGTGCAACGTGGCGGGCGCGCTGGTTGGCGCGGAGTTGGCGGTGTCAAAAGGCAGCACGTTTGTCCGCCGCCTGTTCTTGGCCGTCACAACGGTGCTCATCGCCAAGGTGGGCTGGGATTTGTTTCGAGGATGACGCAGCGCAACTTGCCGTGCTCGAAAAGGCTTGAACAGCTCCCCTCTCCTGCCGTCCAATGTCGCGAATCAGCAACCCTATGAAACAAAACTATTGTCTCCTCACGTTGGCCGCTGCCATTGCAATGCAGTCGGCTTTGATCGCTCAAGATAAAAAGGCCACCCCCAAGCCCGCGCCCAAGGCGGTCGTCAAGGTCGCGCCGCAAGCGCCGGATGTTGCCGCGCCGAAGATGGATGGGGCCACGGGCCAGCCGCAGACGGGCTTCGTCAACGCGCACAACAATTTCGTCAAGACCGCCAAGGAAGGCAAAGCCGAGCTGGTGTTCCTCGGTGATTCCATCACTGCCGGTTGGGGCGGGCAGAAGGCGATTTGGGAAAAGGCGTTCGGCCCGTACAAGCCGGCGAACTTTGGCATCGGCGGTGACCGCACGCAGCATGTGCTGTGGCGCATCGAGAACGGCGAGCTGGAAACCATCAAGGCCAAGGCCGTCGTCATCATGATCGGCACGAACAATTCCGGCATCGATTCCGCTGAGGGCATCGCCAAGGGCGTGACCAAGATTGTCGAGGCCGTCCGCGCCAAGCAGCCGCAGGCCAAGATTCTTTTGCTCGCGGTTTTCCCGCGCGGCGAAAAGGCCAGCCCGAACGCCGGCCGCGACAAACTCAAAATGGTCAACGCCACGATCGCCAAACTCGACGACGGCAAGAGCGTTCACTATCTGGACATCGGCGAGAAATTCCTGCAGGCCGACGGTTCGTTGACGAAGGAAGTCATGCCCGACTTCCTGCACCTCTCCTCGAAGGGCTATCAAATCTGGGCCGACAGCATCGCGGGCAAGCTGGCGGAATTGACCAAGTAAATCTTGAAACCTCCCGGCCGCCGGCAACACGTCGGCGGCCGGATTTTTTACACCATGAAAAACCAACTGCTGACAATCACCGCCGCGTTTGCGTTGCTGGCCACGGCCGCGTTCGCTGATGACTTCAAGAACGAGCCGGGCTTCAAGAGTCTCTACAACGGAAAAGACCTTTCCGGCTGGGGCTATCGCGACAACGCCTTCAAGCCGTCAGAGACGTTCGATGCGAAAGCCGAAGCCAGCGACGGGCGTTACAGCGCCAAGCCCGGCATCCTCACCGTGAACCCGCACGTGGAAGGCAAAGCGCGTTTCCGCCAGCTCTACACCGTGCAGGAGTTCCCGAAGAACTTCCATCTGAAGCTCGAGTTCCGCGCCGCCGTGAACGCCGACAGCGGCATCTACGTGCGCAAGCCGCAGCTCCAATGCCGCGACTATCTCGTGGCCGGCCCGTACAAGGAGCTGAAGAAATACAAGGCGCAAGACTGGAACGAAATCGAGGTCATCGTGAAAGACGGCGTGGCCCGCTGCACCTGCAACGGCGAGGTGCTCGAAGCCGCGCTCAAGCTGCCGGACACCGGCCCCATTGGATTGGAAGCCGACCGCGGCACGATGGAATACCGCCGCATCCGCATCAAGGAACTGAAATAGTCGCGGGCGAAATTCTACAAACAAAAGGCCGGAGCGCGTGCTCCGGCTTTTTTGTTTTCCAAAGCCGCACGCCCATCAACTCTGCGCGGCGCGTTGGGCGGCTTCGTACACGGCTTTGATGGGGACGCTGGATTTTTCCGCCAGCACGCGGCAGCTCTCAAATTCCGGCGCGGCCTGCACCACTTTGCCGTCGAGCTTGCCCAGCTTCACTTGCACTTCGCCGAAGGGCGTTTTCACCGTCACGAATTCGCGCCGCAGTTTGCGCCGGTCGGCCATCGTGCGGCGCACGCCAAAGGCGCTGGTCTCGCGCAGGATCAGCGCGGCGAACTTGTCGGCGTCCGCCTCGGCGCACAGCACGCTCAGCAGCACGCCCGGCCGGTTCTTCTTCATCTGAATGGGCGTGTGAAAAACGTCCAGCGCCCCCGTCGCCAGCGCGCGCTCGACAAAATGCCCGAGCACTTCGGCGTTGATGTCGTCGAGGTTGGTCTCCAGCACCGCCACGGTGTCACTCTCCCAATCGTGCGCGGCTGCCGCATCGTCTGCTGCCGCGCCCAACACCGCGCGCAACACGTTCGGCCGCGTGTGATTGTCGCGCGTGCCCAGTCCGAAGCCCACTTTCTCCAGCCGCAATCCGCGCATCGGGCCGAAGCTCTCCGCGAATTCCGCGAGGATGGCCGCGCCGGTGGGCGTCACCAATTCATGCGGCTCGTCGCATTGGGTGATGACCACGCCGCGGTCGGCCAAAATGTTTAACGTCGCCGGCGCGGGAATGGGGAATCGCCCGTGCGCACATTGGATGAACCCCGTGCCTTCCACCAGCGGCCCGGCCAACACGCGCGGGCGACCCAGCAAATCCAACGCGATGCACGCGCCCACGATGTCCACGATCGAATCCACCGCGCCCACTTCGTGGAAGTGCACCTCGAACGGCGCCATGCCGTGGATTCTGCCTTCCGCCCGCGCCACGCGCAGAAACACCGCCACGGCCTTCTGCTTCACCCAATCGTTCAGCGTGCTGCGATGGATCAACTCGGAAATCTGTCCGAAATTGCGGCTGTGCCCCGCGTCAGCACTGTGGCTGTGCTCATGGGAATGACTGTGTGAATGAGCATGACCGTGATCATGCGAGTGATCGTGGCTGTGGTCGCAGGCCAGGTGCACATCAAACTTCACCCCTTCGATCGCGCACTTCTGTCGGCGATTGGCGCTGAGCGTGTAGCCCTCCAGTCCCAGCTTGGCCAACTCCGACTCCAACCGTTTGAAGTCCACACCGAGATCGATCAGCGCCCCCAGAAACATGTCGCCGCTGATGCCGCTGAAAATGTCGAGATAAAGGACCTTCATCGCCGCCAGCCTAGTCCCGCGCTCCCACCCTGTGCCAACCAAAAAACGCCACCCTCGCCCAAACCCTCTCCCAGCCGGAGAGGAGGCTGTGCGGCGGCGACTACTTCCAGAAAGCTCAGCAGGTAGCTGATCTTCACCGGTTCTTGCTTAGCGACCTTCGCGCTTCTTTGCCAATTGCTCGTTGAACTCGCTCACGCGCTTCCGCCCCTCCGCCCGCTGTGCAGGTGTCAGGACTTTCTCGATAATCGGAATTGCCGTTTTTGCCCATTCATTGCCTTGCGCTCCAGCGAGCAGGTACCACTTCACCGCCTCCACCTCATCCTTCGCCACGCCGAGGCCCCTGTCATACATCAACCCGAGGATATACTGCGCGTCGGCATCGCCTTGGTCTGCGCGGGCGCGTAATTCGGCCAGATCCTTCATTTCTGTTTCTTTGAGGACGGTCTTCTGCTGTGCCAGCACTGTCCCGCAACCAAGCAGAGTGGCGGCCAGAATGAGGCTGGGAAGCATCAAGCGGGGAATCTTCATATCACAACACTATCCAATCGACACTCTCAAGCAAGCCTTCGTTACCCATGGCTCGTTATCTGCATCCGCGACAGTAAAAGAAATCCAACACAGCCGCAGCCACTCTTTCTGCCCTTCGTTGCCGCGCGCAGCACGGGGATTGCCGTCGCAGCGTGGGGAGCGCTGGCTTGACGTGTATATTTTAGCAATATACGTTTCGCCGAGTGATCCGCTGGGAAGCCATCACGGGATTTGATTGGGACGCGGGCAACCGGATCAAGAATCGCGCCGCGCACGGCGTGGAATGCGCCGATGCCGAACAGGTGTTCCTGAATCGGCCGCTCCTATTGCTGCCAGACGCCAAGCACTCGGCTGACGAACCTCGCCTGCGTGTGCTGGGGCGGACGGAGGCCGGACGATTATTGCACATCGCTTTCACCCAGCGCGGCACGCTGATTCGCATCATCTCCGCGCGCGACATGAACCGGAAAGAAAGAACCGCTTATGAAAACGCCTAAACAGCACGTGAAACCGATGCCCGCTTCGGACGGGGCCGGTTTGGACTGGGCCAAGGCTCGGCACGTAGAGTTTCCCAACCTCAAGCTGAGCACGCGGAGCATCTCGCTGCGCCTGCCTGAATCGCTCCTGAATCAGATCAAGACGGAGGCCAACCGCCGCGATGTTCCCTACCAGAGCTATATCAAGATGCTTCTGGCCGAGGCGGTGAAACGCGCCGCGTAGCCATCCTTCACCTTGCCTGACACCGAGCAAGGAGAATGGAAATAACATCAAGGAGGTGACGACGGCCCCGCTTGGGTATCCGCGTGCTCCGTCCATGCGAAGCGCTGGCGCCAAGCGTCGGCGTTCCCGCTTTCGAACCAAGCCCGCTCTGAAAATGCCCAGCCATCAATGGCGGGCTATTTTCAGGAGGATCGTCGACTCACGGAACATCGTCGCCGCGTTCGGCAAGAGGATTGCTAGCGCTGTCGTGGGTTGCTAAATTTTTCGCCATGCACACTCCCTTCGCCACAAGGCTCACTGGTAACGTTGTCGGCATCGTGCTCGGATTGGCTGGGGTTGTTCTCGCCACGGCAGCGGATTGGCCGCAGTTCCGCGGGCCGACAGGATTGGGATTTACGGACGAGAAGAATCTGCCGGTGACGTGGGGCGGCAAGGAAAAGGAGAATGTCCTCTGGCAAGCCGCGCTGAATGGTTCGGGTCACGCCAGCCCGATTATTTCCGGTGACGCGGTGTTTGTCTGCACGGTGGCGTGGCCGCCGGATTCGGGCGCGCGCGAGAAGGTGATGCCCACGCATCACGTGACGCGCTATCGCGTCACCGATGGCAAAGCGATGTGGAACACGCAGGTGCCGCCGGGGCCGTGGTTGCGAAATGATTTCCGCAGCGGGCCGGGCGGTGGTTACGCCGCGCCCACACCGGCGACGGATGGCAAGCGTGTGTATTGCCTGTTCGCGTCGTCGGTGCTCGCGGCGCTGGATTTCGACGGCAAGATCGTGTGGCGAAAGGAGATCATTCCGCACACGTTCGACGTGACGATTGGCGCCAGCCCGGTGCTGTTCGGCGACACAGTGCTGGTGCTCTGCTCGATGTCGAAGGCGAGCGACTCGTGCCTCATCGCGTTCGACAAGGCGACGGGCGCGGAGAAGTGGCGCGAGAAGTTTCCTGACATGAGTTTCGCGCACAGCACGCCGGTGTTGATTGACGTGAATGGCAAACCGCAACTGCTCGTGCTCGCGTCCGGCTCGAGCGTGAAGCCCAAAGCGCTGCGCAGTCTCGACCCCGCGACAGGCAAAGAAATCTGGTGGTGCCGCGGCGCGGGCGATGCGTCCTCGCCGGCGTTCGGCTCCGGCTTGGTTTATTTCGATAGTGGTCGCGGCGGTTCCGGTGTCGCTGTG
>SIAW01000089.1 GCA_009695465.1 Pedosphaera sp. | reverse complement strand
CGGGAAGGCTGCCGGCAATATTATCATTGGGCAACACCACTTGCGCCTCCGGAGCAGCGGGAGTCACCGGCACGACGGGAGTGGCAACAGGAGGACGCAGCCCACCCGCGGGCGGCGGGTTGACAGGCGCCGGCGGCACCGGCCCCACGACGCCACCCAAGCCACCTTTTTTCGGGGCGGGCAAGGCTGCCATCATGCGGGCAGGATCCAAGCCCACGGCAGCCAGTGGCAGGTTCTGATCCAGTTGCTCGTTGGCGTATAACACCTGTCCGGAATAAACCGAGCCATCGCGTTCGCGCAACTGGACTTGGTTGCCGTCGCGTTGCAATTCAAACTCCGCCAGCACTTCGTTGTAGGCGGCATTGTTCCGCTTGCCGCCCTCGTTGACCTGTGAGTCGTTGCGATAAAAGTGCTGGCGCACTTGGCTGGCTTGCCCGTTGGCCTGCAAATTCTCCGTCTCCCCAAGCCGACGGGCCATGACTGGGCCGCCACCGCCTGCACCACCAAAGCCTGCGCCTGTGGCACCTTGCGTGGCCGCCGCCTTATTGACCGAAGCGGATGCTGCGCGCATCGTGCCGCGGCGATCGGCGGTCAATTCCTTCTTCTTATCTTCTGCTCCGCCATCCGCCAAGGCCAAGGCCAACGCAGGGATAGCGGCATCGCCACTTGCGCGCCCAGCTTCAGCGCGAAGTAGTGGATCGGGTTGCGTGGGCTGTATGGTTTGTGAAGCGGGCTGGGCCGGCTGGGAATTCTTTGCCACCGCGCCGTCATTCTTCTTCTGGCCGGGGCCAAACCAAGAAAGTGTTGCCGCGATAACCACCACGGCTGCGACGGCACTGCCCAGCGCCCAACGCCACAGCATCACTTCCCAACCGCTGGACTGGGCAGACTGTGGCTGGCGCCATGTGCGGGCCACTTCGGCCTGCAACATCTGGCGGGTGGCCTCGTGCATGGCAGGCGGCTGCCCCTGCCCTTCCCGGCGTTTGCGGGAATAGGCCTGCAGCCACTGCTCGACTTGATTGTCAGCGTCGTTTGACATTTTCCACCTAACTCTTAGACGGCAGCGCTTCGGTTTTCTCCTGCAAAAAAACAGCCCGCAAGGTTTTTTCCAGTTTGTCGCGGCACTTGCTCAATCGCGAACTCACGGTTTTCTCGTTCAATTTCAGCGCCTCGGCGATCTCTACATACTGCAAATCGGCAAAGTAACGCAATTCGAGAATCTCCTGGCATGGCCCGCCCAGCCGCTCCAACGCCACGCTGACCTGCCGCCATTTCTCATCGCGCATCATCTCTTGATCGGGCGGGGGCAGCGGGCTGACGGGGTCGAGCATCCGATGTCCCTCGTCGTCTTCGGCGTCAATCGAGATGGGCATGAGTCCCCCGCCGCGTTTGGCCGCGGTCTGCTTGGCGCGGTAGTCGCGTGCCTTGTTGGCGGCGATGCGGAAGATCCAAGTCTGCAGCGCGCTCTCGCAGTTGAACGTGCCCAGATGTTTCACGACGGAGAGAAACGCTTCCTGGCAGACTTCCTCGCAATCCTCTTGGGAAAAGTCGCCGCAAAGCTGGAAGACAAACCGGCCCACCGCCGCGTAGTGCAGGGCGAACATCTCGTCCCACGCCGCCGCCTCACCACGGCGACAGCGCGCGATGAGGGTGCGCTCGGCCTCGCGGTCCATGCGCGGAGCATAGCTGCGCAGATTGGAATTGCCAGTATTTCCCAAAGCCACAGGGGAGTGTCCGTTTCTCACACGCCGTCTGTTAGACGGTGAAGAGCGTTCCCATCCGGCCCATTTGTCTGGTGCGAACAAATTTATGTTGGAAAGAACGGGCGCATGCCCGAAATTGAAACCGTTTCTGGCGACTCGTAGCAGTCTGTCGCGTGTTTTGCCGGGCACCAACCGTTGAGGCATCGTATGCGCACATTGCAGTTTCTATTTGGTCTGGCCTTGGCTTCGCTGTCGTTGATGGCGCAAGAACCCCCCGTGTCCGTGCTGGGCGCCGCCGTGCCCAACCCGCCGCTGCGCGGTCCGGTGATCGTCCACAAACTCCAATACACCGGCACGCTGTCTGAAAAGGAGGCGCGCTTCGTCGCCGTGCTGCAGGTGGAGTGCACCAACAAAGTGGAGACGGTGCTGCCGCTCTTTAGCGGCGACATCGCGGTGTTCGGCACGAACCTGCCGGCTGGGCTGCGGCTGGATCGCGCGGGCAAAGGCTATCTGCTGGCCGTCACGCAGCCGGGCGAATATCAGTTGCAACTGGAAATCCTGGCGCGCATCAAGGAGACCGATCCGCTGCGCGAGATTGATTTCAGCGGACCGACGGCCACCATCAGCACGCTCAACGCGCAAGTCGCCGGCAATGGGCTGGAGTTGGAGATGCTCGCGGGCACCGCGCAACCGCGCGAGGGCGTGGACAAATCCAAAGTCGCCGGCGTGGTGGGCGCCGATCGCCGCGTGTCGTTGCGTTGGCAGAGCAAGACCACGCGGCAGGAACGCCCGGCGTTGCTCACCGCCAACACCGCCAGCACCATTCTCATCACGCCGACGGTCATCAAATATTCCAGCTCCTACACCTACGACATCCTGCAGGGCAAACCCACGAATGTCGTCCTCACTTTCCCCGTCGGTCAAACGCTCACGTCGCTCAAGACCGACATGCCCATCCGCGATCGCCGTATTGATGTGGCGGCCGGCCGGCAGACGTTGACCATTGATTTCATCAAGCCGCTGGAAAAGAGCGCGCAGATCACGCTGCTCACCGAGCAACCGGCTGACGCCAACACCAACTCCACCGCGCTGTTGCCGCCGCAACCCGAAGGCGTCGAGCGCGAGCAGGGCCAAATTTCCGTGCAGGCTGAGGATGTGAAGGTGGAACCGATCGCGCTGGCCGGCCTGCGCCAAGTGGACACGGCCGTGGGCATGGTGGGCGCGTGGCAGTTTTTCAGCCGCACACCCTTCAACTTGGGCGTCAAAGTCACCCGCATTGATCCGGTCATCAACGTCCACAACACCCTGCACGCGGCGATTGATGAAAAGCGGTTGGACGTCGTTCACGTCATTGATCTCAACGTGGAGAAGGCCGGGATTTACACGCTGGAATTGACCCCGCAGCCGGAGCTGCGCATCGCGCAAGTCGCCGGCAAAGGCATCGCTGATTGGAAAATCGAGGCGGGCAAGTTGCAGGTGAAATTCTCCACGCGCGTGCGCGGGGCGCAGCAATTCACCGTCACGATGGAGCGCATGTCGGACAAGGCGCCCGATCAAATCACGCTGCAACCGCTGCGCGTCACGGGTGCGGCGCGACAGACGGCCTCCATCAACGTGGTGGCCGCGCGCGGGTTTGAGATCAAGACAGGCGTGCTGAGCAACCTGCGCGAATCGCCCGCCGCCGGCGCGTTGGCCTACAGCTCCATCGCCGCGGACTGGAATCTCACGGTGACCCTGCGCCGGTTGGTGGCGCGCATCGTGGCCTCGGTCTCCAACGGCGTGGTCGTGGGGGAAAACCGCATCACAGGCTTTGCCAAAATCTACTACGCCATCAGCGATCAAGGCGTGCAGCAATTCCAGGTGCGCGTGCCCGGCGCGTGGGAGAACGTGCAGTTGGTGGGTACCAAAAAGCGCCGCGAGATCACCAAGGTCCCGGTGGCGGACAGCAACGCGACGGATTACACCTTCAGCCTGCAAGATGAGGTGTGGAATAATTTCACGTTGCAGATCAGCTACGACATGCCCTTTGGCACGAAGCTCAACCTGAGTGGCGCGCATCCGTTGCAGGTGGAACGCGAGTCGGGGCTGATCATGCTGCACAGCGCCGCCAATGTGGAAGTGAAGGCCATTCCCAGCGCGGGGTTGACCCTCATTGATCAGTCCGAGTTGGACGAAGCCGAGCGCGGGCGCATCAGCCATCCGCTCCTGTACGTTTACAAATACGAGACGGCGAAGGGAATTGGGGTCGAGGTCACCATCAATCAGCACCGCGAAGAGTCGCTGCAAAATGCCGTGGCGGATTTCACGGAGTTGACCACCATCGTCACCAGCACCGGCGAACGCGCCACCTCTGCTTCGCTCTCCGTGAAAAAGACCGACAAGGAAAACCCGCGCTTCCGGTTGCCTGCGGGCGCGCAGTTCAAGTCGGCCAAGGTCAACAACAAGCTCGTGGCCCCCAGCAAAGAAGGCGACACGTACGTCATCCCGCTGCCCGAAGAGGCGGGCGTCAGCCAGACTTTCCAAGTGCAGATCAGCTACACGGAAAAAGGCCCGGCCCTCAAGCACACGGGCTTGTCGGGGTTGAAGGAAAACCAACTGCGCCTGGAAGGCCCCACCTCCACGAACATCCCCAACACGTTCAGCCGATGGACGGTGTACGTGCCGCACACGCACGAGATCTACAACTTCGAGGACGGCAACATGGTGCCCGAACAGAAACCCACCTACACATGGTCCGTGGTGCTGGAGAGATTCCTCGCCCGCTTTCGCCGCGTGGAATGGAACGAAGTGGTGGGCATGTCCATTGTCGCGGTGACACTGCTGGTGCTCCTGAATGTGTTTCTGCGCCGCGGCTGGAAAACCGGCTTGATCGCCGTGGGCGGCATCGCAGGATTTCTCGGGTTGCTGGTGGCCATTGGCGCACTATTCATCGGCGGCAAGTCCGCCCAGTACGACACCGCCTCCAGTTGGAGCGGGATGTCCACCCCCAAATCCGCAATGAAGTCCGATGATTCAACGCGGTACGGTTCCCGGTCCGAAAGTGGGCCGGACGGCAAAGAATCCAAGCCCGGGGAAAATGCTGAGATGCCTTCGCCATCGGATCCCAGTCAGGCTCGCGAAGACTTGCTCCGCAAAAGCGGCAAATCCAAAGAGGAATCCAAATCTCCCGACCCAGCCAACCCCAGCCAGTCGCCCTCGCCAAAAAAACCGTCTCCGCCCCCTTCGATCTCTCTACCGATGACCCCGGCCCTAACTCCGGCCGCAGGGCGGCCCGGTGGTGGTGGTGGTGGTTTTGGTGGCGGCGTAGCTGGTCCCAGTGGAACCACCACGGGCACGCCAACGACTCCCCCGCCCGGTCGCGGTAACGAGCCCGCCGCTGAATCGGGCGCTCGCAGCGAGGCCACCGTTGCCGGCATTCTGCCCACGGACTTCGAGATTCCCACCGATGGCCGGTCCTACGTCTTCACCAAAGCGCTCAACAGCAACAGCGACGCGCTCAACATCAACGCCCACATCATGAACACCGAACAACACGGCACGCGCCGCAATCTCCTGCACCTGTTCTTGGCCGTGTCAGGCTTGATCGTGCTGTGGTGGGAGCTGCGCCGGCATGAACGCAACTCCATCTGGATCACCGGCGGACTGGGACTGGCCTTGACCGGATTAGGCGCGCACCTGTTTGTCCGCGAAACCTTGCACGACCTGCTCTTCAGCATCCCGTTTGTCCTGGCCGTGGCCGTCTTTGCTTGGGCAGCTTGGTATTTCTGGCCGCCGCGCCGCGTGACACCGCCGGCACCGCCCACGCCGCCGCCCACGCCCGCCAGTGACACGGCCGCTTCCACCATTGCCGCATTGCTCCTGTGCTTTGGCCTGAGCAGCACCGCGTGGGCGCAGCCTGCGCCGCTGTTGCCCACCGACGCCAAGGCGTGGGAAAGCCTGCAGAATTTCCTGCGGCTCTTGTCCGATCCGGATAGCCTGCTGCAAAAACCCGGCGGCCCGCGGGTCATCCGCGAATCGCAGTTGCAGGATCGCAACGGCACGTCGCACGAGATCAACCAGGAATTGCCGTACACCGGCAGCGTGGTGGGCTTCTATCAAAACCAGCAGAAGCGCATCGAATCCAACTACCAAGCCGGCCACTTGCACGGCGTGGAGACGCTGTGGTTTGACCACGGCCAGAAACAGCGGCAGACGCCGTGGCTGGATGGCAAGATTCAAGGCGAACAGACCACGTGGCATCGCACCGGCCAGAAAGAATCCACCGCCGACTACGTGCAAGGCCGGCGCCACGGCACGTTCCGCGCATGGTATGTGGATGGCAAGCTGCGCGAGGAGACGCCCTATCAGGACGGCGAGACGCATGGGCTGTCCCGTCACCACCACGCCAGCGGCAAGATCGCCCGCGAGGTGCGCTGGGAAAATGGCCGGCAGCTTTCTTTTGACACCTGGACGGCCGAGGGCGTTCGCTTCGGCGAAGGCACCAACACCGTCACGCTCACGTCGGCCACGTACAAAATCACGGTGCACCGCGAGGTGGCGCTGGTGACGGCGAATCTGAAATTCACGGCGCGCGCGGCCAAACAGAAATTCCAGCTCTTCGGCGAGCTTATCGCGGTGGACGAATTCAAGCCCACCCAAGAGGGCGCACGTCTCCTGCGCGAAGGCGCGGGACTGGTGCTCTTCATCCCGGAGGCCGGCGATGTCGGCGTGACCCTGAAATTCCTGGCCAAGCACGAGGGCGACGCCACGCGGCGCACGCTGGGCTTTGGCATTCCCTCCGCGCTATCCAGCGACGTGGACGTGGTGTTGACGGAAGCCGATTCCGAAGTGGAGATGCCCACGGCCGTAAAACTGGAGACCACCTCCGGCGGCAATCAAACATTGGTGGACGCGATCATTGGTGCCAGCGACCGCTTCGAACTGTCGTGGAAACCGCGCGTGAAGAAGGCCAAAGAGATCGCCGCTTCGGTGTTCGCGGAGAACGCCAGCCTCGTGACCTTCGCCAACGGCGTGGTGTCCGTGCGCACGACGTTGCAGTATCAGGTCAGCGAGGGCGAACTGCGCACCGCGCAGGCCGTGCTGCCGGCGGGCTGGAAGCTCATGCAGGTCAACGGCGGCAAGTCGCTGCGCAATTATTTTGTCGAGACGTTGGAGGGCAAATCCATCCTCACGGTGGATCTCACCACGGGCGTCACCGGCACGTACCCGATTGAGCTGACGCTCGAGCAGGCCATGCCCGCGCCGCCAGCCACGGTGGCGTTGGCGTTCGCGCATGCGCACAACGTGAAGCGCGAGATCGGCATGGTGGGCGTGCAGTCCGCCGATGATTTGGGACTGACCTTCACCACGGCGGACAAGCTCATCCAGGTGGACGCAGCAGAGTTCGCCCGCGAAACCAAGCTGGCCACGACGGGCCGCATCACCACGTGGCGTTTCCTGCAGCCGGCCTTCACGCTGGCGGCCAAGCTGGAGACCATCCTGCCGGAGATCGAGGCTACCGCGCGTCATCTGACGGCGGTGCACGAGGATCGCCTGCACGTGGCGTCGCTGGTGGATTATCAAATCAAGCGCGTGGGCGTGTTCCAGTTCCAGTTGCGCCTGCCTGATGACGCGAAGTACCGCGTGGAGCGCGTGAGTGGTCCGGCCACTCCGCAATGGGAAGAGCGCGTGGAGAGCAACGCGCGCATTTTGGTGGTCACACTGAGTCAACGCACCATCGGCCACTATCCGCTGCGCGTGGATTTGTCGCAGTCGCTGGCCGGTCTGCCCGAGACGGTGACGGCGGCGGGGGTGCATCCGCTGGGCCTCAAGAAGCTCACCAACTTCGTGGGTGTTTATTCCGAGCAAGGCGTCGAGGTGCAGGAAAAGGAGATCAAGGAATTGAACAAGTGGTCGGCGGCGATCTTTGCGGCGACGCCCAACGCGTCGGCGGACGGCGCGCCCACCATCCCGGCCAATGTCAATCCGCTGGCCTATCGCAACATCACCGACACTCCGGGCGCGTTGCCGGCGTGGAGTCTTTCCATCACCACCAAATCGCTGGAGACGTGGGTGCGCACTGCGCAGATCGTCAACTGGGTGCGCGTGGGCCAGACGCGCGTGCACGGGCGCTCGCAGTTGCGGTATCTGGTGGAGAATGCGCCGACGCGCCAGTTCAAGTTCCGCGTGCCCAAGTCGTTCAACAACACGACGCTCAATGTCACCGGCGCCAACATCCGCCGCAAAGATTCCAACACCACCGCCGAGGGTCACGTGTGGACGATTGATTTGCAGAACAAGGTGGCCGTTGGCCAGACGTACGTACTGAATCTGGACTGGGAGTTGGCCAAGTGGAATGCCGATGACAAACAGCCGCTGGAATTCATCGGCCCGACGGCGCAGGGCAAGAACCTGCAGCCCGGCCAGATCGCCGTGGATCCGCAGGTGGAAGGCGAGGAAGGTTGGGTCATCGTCAGCGACGACGCGCGCGCCAAGCTCAACTTCATCCCCAGCATCTTTGAAAAGCTGGACAAGAAATCCTCTGCCGATCTGCCGGAGTGGACGATTGACGCGGCCAATCAAAACGCGCGGCTGGTCTATTACTATCGGCTGGCCGGGTATCGGCTGGTGTTGGAGGTGAACAAACTGGTGGCCGCCGCCGTGGAGCAGGCTCGCGTGCGTCGTGCGGAAATGTCCAGTGTCGTCACCGCTGACGGACAGATGATGACGCGCATGGCGTTGGAGATTGATAATACCAGCAAGCAGTTCCTCATCATGACACTGCCCAAGGACGCCAACGCCGTGATCTGGTCGGTCTTCGTCAACAATCAGGCGCGCCGGCCCACCAAGGACGCCAGCGGTTCCTATCTCATCCCGCTGGATCCCTGCGGCGATCTGGGTTCCATCCCGGTGGACATCGTGTACGCCAGCCGCATCATCTTCCCCAAGCGCCGTGGCGATGTGCGTGTCGCCGCGCCCAATCTGGACATCCAAGTCTCCAATGCGCAGTGGAAGTTCTATCTGCCGGAGGACTACGCCTACTCCAAGTTCGAAGGCACGATGGATAATCAGGCTGCCCGACGTCAGCCGGCCACCAAATACGGTTATGTCGAAGGGGATGACCGCGAGACCCGTCTCCATGAAGAAACGCACGCCCCGGCCAAAGATGGCGAGAATGCCCCAGGGGACGCGACGGTCGTTACTCGTCTGAAAAGCTCGACCAAAAATTACACCCGCCTGCAGTACTTCCAGCAAGAGGCGGACAATGGCAAGAAGTTGCTGGAGAACATCGAGAAACAGCAACAGTTGGCCGACCTAAACCTCAACACCGGCAAGCTCTCCACGGTGAACCAGTTCTCTGGCCAAGCCAACAAGGCGCTGCTGGACCTGCGCAACTCCCTCGACACGCGCGATATGGCCCAGAATGAGCGTCTGCAGAAATTGGAGGGAAACCAGAAGGATCTGGACGTGAGACGCCGCACCGCACAAGTGCAACGCGAACAGTTGGCGCAGGAGACCTTCTACAATCGCGTCAACCCAAACAACAACGACCTCTCCGCCTTGGCCAACCAACCGCCCGCCCAGACCGCACAACAGGGGCAAGCCGCCGCGACGCACTTCGATGCGGAGGAAGCCCTGCGGCAGGTGGACGAGATCGAGCGCATCCAACAACGCGTGGCCACCGGCACGGTCGTTCCCCTCTACATCAACCTGCCTCAGCAAGGCCGGTTCGAGACCTTCACCCAGCCCTTGAACAACGATATCAACGCGGCCATGACCGTGAAATTCCAAGCCGTGAACAGCGAGCGCACCGATTGGTTGACCGCCAGCCTGTGCATCGCGGCGGTACTGGCAGGGCTGTTCTGCCTGGTCAATCTGGTGCGCCGTGGACTGAGCAAGCCCAAGCCCGCCGGCGCGTAGGCGTGTGAGAAACAGGAAGCGCTGAAGGACTTACCTGTACTTGGAGGCTGGGACGGCCGTGGCCGTGAACCCGCGCGCGTTGTCGGCCTTGGTCTTGTCGCCGGTAGCTGCGCCTTGATGCTTCATCGCGGGATTTGAAAATTGGCCCGTGCGCTCATCACCGTCCTTGGCGTAGGACATGATGCTGCGATAATTCTTGCCGTCGGTCCCCGTCCAACGATGGCCGTGGGAGTAGGCAAAGACGCCGTCGCCCGCCTGATCCCAGCAATGGTTGCTCCCCAGATTGTGCCCCATTTCATGGGCCAAAGTGTGGTTGGTCAGCACGTGTTTGTACACCACCACGCTGCAGCAGGCGCCCGGATTGCCCGTCTCGGATTGCAACAGAGCACCTATCCCGGCACTGCCCGCATCCGGGCCATCCACCAAAAGAGAAATCAAGTCGGCCTTCTTGTCGTCCCGCGCCGACTTCACCGCGTCGTCACCATTGAAATTGCTCAGGTCTTTTCCCAAGTCACCACTCTCAACGTAGTTGTAAGCCTGAACCGCCACGAGGTTGACCTTCACTTTGATGCCGCTGTTGGCAAAGGCGTCGTTGACATCGGCCACACCCGAGGCGGCAAACGCCTTGGCTCCCGCATCGCCGCCTTTGGCCTTGGCCACGGCTGCCGTGTAAAATAAGACCGCGTCAATCTGCGTCGTGCCACCACCGCCGGAACTGCCGCCCGCTTTGGACGATCCTTTCTTGGAGGACACACTGTTGCCGCTCGCCGGTTTCTTGTTGCCGGAACTGCCCGCTTGACCGCGTTGCGTGCCGCGCAGTGCCGACCGGTTGCCCGCGCCGTTGCTGGCCGCCAGCATGGGCGTCAACGCCGACTGCGATTGGCTCAACAAGGCGCGCCACCGCGTTGTTTGGTAGGCCACCTTGATTTCTCCACCGTTCGCATCGCGGATACTCGCAGGCTGCGCGCCCGTCGGCGGTTCGCAGGCCACGTCCACCAACTTGCGATTCACCTCGAACACACAGTGATGCCCGTCGGCCGTGGAGATGATTTGAAAGAGCGCCCCATCAGGCAGGATCACCCTGCCGGAAAGTTTATCTTCCACCGCCGTCAGGATGACTTGGCTCCCCGGCATTTCCTCCAGCGTGCCGTACGCGATCGTCGCCACCGGGTTTTCGTCACGCCGCGTCACCGTCACGGTGAACTGTCCCCGACCGGGCAGCGCAATCTGCACACGGCCATCGCCCTGTGCCAATTCCACCAATGCCGCCGGTTGGACATCCACAAATTGGTGCCGCTTGGAAACCGCTTTCTCGGGGAACGTCACCGTTGCCTCCACGATGAGCTCGGTGAACAACGGCGGCACCGGCAGCGGCGCGGGCGTCTTGGAAGCCAACGTCTGCGCAGGGGTCTGTCGCGAACAGGAGGCCAGCGGCAACAGCACCGCAATCAATGCCAGAAGCAAAACTCGGGCGAACTGACGCGAACCAACTGGGACTGCTTTCATAGCCAACGCCACTATCGGCCGCTGCACTGCGAGTCGCAAGAGCATTCCCTCCCACAGACCGCAGCCAGCTCGCCGTGGTTTCACAAACTTGCACGGGCATTGCGTGGCGGATACCGTGGGCCATGCGTTGCGCAGGGATGTGGACGGTGTTTGCGACCGGGCTGTGCCTGTCGTGGACGCTGCGCGCGGCCGTCACTTTCGAGCGCGATGTGCAGCCCATTCTCGCTGCCAATTGCTACCAATGCCACGGGCCTGATGATTCCACGCGAAAGGCCAAGCTGCGGCTGGACACGCAGGCGGGTGCCTTTGCGAATCCAAAAACGATTGTCCGCAACCAGCCCGAGGCCAGCGAACTTGTCCATCGCATCACCCACGCCGATGCCGAGGAGCGCATGCCGCCGCTCAAATCCGGCAAACGCCTGTCTGCGC
>SIAW01000088.1 GCA_009695465.1 Pedosphaera sp. | reverse complement strand
GCGCGGTCGAGCAGAAGTTTGCGCTCAAGTTCGACATCACCGAAGCGCCCGTCGGCTGGGCCGGCATCGACGCCGCCGGCAAAGCGCTGCCCGACGCCACGCTCGCCCTCTGCAAACAAAGCGACTGCATTTTGTTCGGCTCCGTCGGCGGCCAGAGATGAGTGCGTCATAGTTTTCATCTGCATCAATCTCGGAACATGAACTCGTTGGATTCCAGCAGCACCTGCGCGAGCCGTTCCCACGCATCGAACGTCGGCGCGGGCGCAGCGGCGGGCGCCTTAAAATCTTTCGCTGCGTCCCACACCAACTTCTCGTTCGCAACGGCCGATGCAGTTTCCATGCGCAGAATAAGGGGCCAAGTAAATCCAGCATGATTGTCGCGGCCACGGGCGTCCACCACGAAGTCAATCGTGTCGCCCGGTTCGACGGCCACATCTTTCAGGTTCGTCGCTTCCTCGGTGCCCTGCGCAATCCAATCGCCAAGTTTCCCGTGGCGGCTGGACACGATGCGCGCGCACACGCCGTCGCCCGTCGGTTGCGCGGAATTGGCTTGGGCCGACACGATCCCGCTGATCGATATTTTGCCACCGCGCGGCGCAATCCAGCGGCGGATGACGGCGATGTCGCTGTTGATGCCGGCAAAACCGCCGTGGCTGTTCAGATTGGCGCGACCCAACTCCGGATCAATTTCCTGCGTGCCACCTTTCCATTGGTTGTTGGCGAAAAGCGGAAACGGCTGGAACTCCGTCACGCGTTGCTTGGTCTCCGTGTAGCTTCCCCAACCGTAACGCCACGCGTCGGTGGGCAGAACGGGCGCGTTGGTCGCCGACGTTTCAGCGGACTGCGACTGGATGAATTCCAAACCCAGCGTGCGCTCCGCCGGTTTCGGGCTGCGCCCCAAAATCAGCCGATAGAGTTGGTCGAGGCGCGCGGCGGGATTGCTGTTCGTCACAGCAGCAGTGCGGCGTGCGGCGTGGCTCGCTTGATCCATGACAAAACTATTGTTCATCAAATAGAGCGCCTGCTGGGCGACGATGGTTTCGTGTCGCTCGGGCACGTGGGCATCAGCTCCGGGGAAATCGAAGTAGCGGTAGAAACCCGGCAGCGTCATGCGATCCACCGCGCCGAACACAGTGCGGCGACGAACGGTGTTCTTGGTGAGATCGCTGGGCGGACCCCCGATGGTCGTGTCCAACCGTCCCGCCGCAGTCAGCAACGAATCGCGCAGCTCTTCAAAACTCAGCCGCTGCCGATTCATGCGCCACAGCAGCCGGTTCTCCGGATCGGCCGCGCGCGCTGCGGGATTGTCCTGACTGGACTGCTGCCACGTTGACGAGAGGAGAATCTGCCGGTGCAGTTTTTTCAGCGACCAACCTTCCGCCATGAATTGCTGCGAAAGCCAGTCGAGCAACTCCGGATGCGTCGGCGCCGTGCCGCGCGTGCCGAAGTCGCTCGGCGTGTTCACCAAGCCTGCGCCGAAATGCCATTGCCAAACGCGATTGACGATCACCCGCGCCGCGAGCGGGTTGCGCGGATCCACGATCGCTTGCGCCAACTCCCGACGCCCGCGCCCGTGCGTGAAGGGACGCGATGTTTCCGGCGAGAGCACCGTGAGGAAACCGCCGTGCGAGGGTTCACCGAGGATGTTCGGATTGCCGCGCACGAACACGCGCTGCGCGTAGCTGCGCGAGGAGTCGCGCAACACCATCGCGCGCGGCGGCGCACCGGGCGATTCGAGATACAGCCGCATCAGATTCCGTTCTTTCCCGCGCAGCCCGTCGTTGTCCTTCTGCGTGAAGTAATCAAAGAAGTCGTCGGGCGCGCGGTGCAGCGGAGATGTGTCGGCCGCCAGCAACTGCCGGATCGTTTCCTGTGCAACATCCGCAAACGGCTTCGGCTGGTTGCAGCGGACGATCAACTCCGCGTAGCGCTTCGCCACTTCGGCCAACGACATCGGCGGGGTGGCAAACACCGTGGCGACGGCTGCGTTGCCCGCCGTCTTTTTCAACTGCTCGGTGAGTTGCGCGGTCTGGCTGGCGAAATCCTTTTCGTTCACGGCGGCAAAGATTCGCCACGCAGCGAACACCGGATCGTTGAGTTGCGACTGTTGCTGGAGGAAATCCATCCAGCGTCGGAGCAGTCGTTCGCTGAGTTGTTTGGATTTGGCGAGCGACTTGAATTTGCCGTCGGGAGTGGTCTCGGCCTCGCGAGCCGTCAGCAGATAGCTGGCAATTTTCTCCGGCGATCGCATTTCCTCCGTCACCGCCGCGCGCCGTTGCTGGAGAAACTCGGTGATCTCCGCCAGCACCGGCGCGGCTTCGTGCTGATAGTTCAGAAACTGATCCGCTTGCTCCGACAGCGCGGCCTGCTTGGCTAGGAACGTGCGCCGCATCTCGGCCAATCGCTTCATCTCGTCCGCAGTGAGGAACTGGCCCAGCTCGTTCAAGGAAATCTGGATCGGACTGTCGCTGTTACGCAGCACTTGCCGGATCGCTTCTTGTTCATAATCGATCACTGGTTCCGGCGCGTCGAATTTCGTGAGCAGGCCGATGTAGCGTTGGGCCAGTTCCGTCAAGGATTTCGGCACGGGCGTCAGCAATTTCACCACGTGCGAGTTGAGTTTCCCGGCCTTCACTTTTTCAATCTCGCCCGCTGCGCGCGCGGCAAATTCCGCCTCGGGGATCGCCGCCAATGCGTGCCACGGAGCGAAGATCGCGTGCGGATTCCGTGCCGTGTTCTTGAGATGCCGAACCCAGCGTTGGAGGATCCGCTCGTCAAACGACTGCGCCTTGGCGAAGGCGCGCACTTCCTCGTCCTTCTTCTCCAGCAAACTTTCGGCGGCGAGAAGATACTGCTGCATTTTGGCGGGCGCGCGGAACTCGTCGCGCAAGGCGGCGGCGCGCGTGCGCAGGAACTCATCAATCTGCGCGCGCAACGCAGCGATCTCTTTTTCCATGGCCGCATTCACTGGGCGCGGCGCAACCTCGGGCAAATCGGCCAACAACCCCGAGCCATCCACGGGCATCCGCGCCGCGGCGAACATCCCATACAACGAGTAATAATCCTGCGTGCTGATGGGATCAAACTTGTGGTCGTGGCAGCGCGCGCATTGGACCGAGACCCCGAGCAGGCCGCGCGTGACCACGTCAATTTGATCATCAATCACGTCGGTCAAATTACCGGTGAACCAGCGGCCCAAAGTGAGAAATCCCAGCGCGGCTTGATCCGCCGGTCGGGCATCGGGCGTTTGGTCGGCGGCGAGTTGCAGTGTGACGAAACGGTCGTAGGGCAAATCTGCGTTGAGCGCGTTGATGACCCAATCGCGATAGGTGTAGGCGAATGGCCAGCGCCGATCTTCGCCTGCGCCGACCCAGCGCGTGTCGCCGTAGCGCGCGACATCAAACCAATGCCGCGCCCAATGCACGCCATACTGCGGCGACGCGAGCAACCGATCGACCGCCTTGGTGAACGCGTTGGGCGAAGTGTCCGCGAGGAAGGCGTCCATCTCCTCCGGTGCGGGCGGCAGGCCGGTGAGATCGTAAGTCGCCCGGCGCAAAAGCGCGGGCTTGTCGGCGGACGGCGATGGCTTCATTCGCGCCGCTTGAAGTTTCGCCAGCACGAACTGATCGATGGGATTGCGCGCGCCGGACTTCGCTTCAATCTTCGGCGGCGTGTGCTTCTGGATTGGTTTGAGGCTCCAGAATTGTCGCGCCTTCGCGAGATCGATCGGCGGCTTGACCGGTGCATCGCCACTACCTGCGCCGGGAAACGGCGCGCCCATCTTCACCCAAGCGACGAAATTCTGGACCTCCTCCGCCGTCAGTTGATCCACGTCGTCCGGCGGCATCTGCACATCCTTGTCGATCCTGCGGATGGCGCGAATCAACAAGCTGCCGCTCGGATCGCCCGGCAACACCACTCGCCCGGACTGGCCGCCGCGCAACAAGGACTCGCGTTGATCGAGCCGCAGTTTGCCCTTCTGTTTCTCAGCGCCATGACACTTGTAACAGCGCTGCGCGAGGACAGGCCGGATCTTGTTCTCGAAGAAATCTTGGCCGGCGCGCACCGAGTCGGCATCCGCAGCCACAGATGCTCAGGTGAGAATCAGCGACAACCCAACAGTGCGAAACAGGGAGAGAGACATGCGGAGCAATTACTTTCCACGAGTCAGACGGCGAGGGTCATCGCGCATCTTCATTATTACGGGAGTCGTTTCATTGTTGAACTCGGGTGTGTTGGCTTGCCCAGGATGCAGGGTTCATCGCAGCAATTCAATCCGGTCAAACCACGCATCGCCACCCATCGCCGTCGGCGCGATGCCGGTGAGCGTGCAGTTGCCGAGATCTTTCCAGAGGTCGAGCGTGACGGTGTCCCACTCGCGCGGAACCTTCGCGCTGGTCTCACGCGCCTGCCACGCGGTGGTGTTTCGTCCTGCGAAGTAACGGCCGTTGCGATCTTCGGCCTTCGGCCACGCGCCGGAGCGCGCGAGTTCAATCATCACGCCCGCGCCGCTCGCGCGCCACGAGAGGCGCAGAAAACGGAACTCATTCGGCGCGGCGGGCTTTTCCACGATGCGATAATCCCAGCCGGGAATCTTTGCAGCGGCGCGTTGCGGCGGCGTGATGCGCAGGCAAAGTTTGCCGAAGACTGCGCCAGTGGATTCGATGGTCGCCGTGCCGGATTCTTCTTTGAGCAACGCAGCGAAGCCCGGTTCCTCATCGAAGAGCACCACGCGTTTGCCCGCGTCGGGCTTGAGGTTACTGCGCAGCCACGTGAGCAAACTCGCGAGATCGGCGGGCGTGAGCGTCTCGGCGTAAGACGGCATCAGCGATGCCGCGAGTCGTCGCACACCCTTCACGTCCTTGCGCAAAATAATCTGCGCCGCGCCGTTGGGTTGCGCGAGCGTGAGACTCGTCGCGCCGTCATCGGTGAGCAAGCCGACCGCAGCGGAACCATTTTGCATTTCGACGAGCGTCGTTTCAAATCCCGGCCGGATACGTTCATTGGGCAGGAGCAGATGGCGCACGAGCGTTTCCTCCGCCACGCCGAGTTCGCCGAGCAAGTCGGGGCCGAAGTTGTGTCCTTCCTTGCCGATGACGTGGCAACTGGCGCAGGCCAGTTTGAAAATCTCCTGTCCACGTTTCGCATCGCGCGGGCCAGCGAGCGCGGCGACGAATTTGCGGAACGTCGCATCGCTCACTTCCAGCGCGGGCGGTGTCGTGCCGGCGGGCAGCACCGATTCGTCGTCCATCGCCGCTGCAGCAAAGGATTCCTCCAACGCGCGAGCGGATGCGCGAACCGATGCGACTGGGCTGGCCGCGAGTTTGGCGAGACTGGCGCGTGTGGATTTATCAGCGAGCGGTTTTCGCGGCGCGTTCTTGCGGCCTTTGGTAAGCGCGGCCAGCACGATGGCTTGCGCCTCGGGTTTCGCAGCGCTCGCCAACTGCAACGTCCGCGCCAGTTCCGCTTCGTCGCGCCGCGCACCGACGGCTTGGGCAAGCCGGTCAATCATCGCGCCGCCGTTGCCCGGTTCACTCAATAGCTCGGAGAGCATTTCTGCGGCGCGGCCGGAGAGCGACGACATCACAGCCGCATCCATCCAACGCACGCCGGCATGTTTGCGCGCGTAACTGGCGAGCGCAGCGAAGGCGCGAGGGTCGCGGCTTTCGCCGAGACTGAGCGCGAACTGGATTTGCACGCGCGGACTTTGTTCCGCAGTGGCAGCGGCAAGAACCGCGTCGAGCAACGCGCGGCCAGCCGCATTGTCGAGCCAGCGATCGCTGAGTTGCAACGCGTGGATGCGGACGGAGTCTGCACTGTGACTGACGAAGGGACGGAGATCCTCCGGCGTAATCGCGCCGAGTCCATCGAGCGTTCGCAACGCGGTGATGAGCGTGGAAGCCGCCGCATCTTTCGCAACAAACAATTCTCGCAACGCAGGCGCAGCAGATTTGTCAGCGCGTTCGACGAGCAGCCGTTGCGCGGTTTGGCGACGCCACAAAAGCGGGCTGCTGCATTCGCGCGCGAGTGATTTTGCGTCCAGCTTGCTCAAGTCAGCGGCGGGCGCGGGCGACATATCGCGGTGCGCGAGTCGGTAGATGCGGCCGCGATCGTGACCCGCGTAGAGACCGTATTGCTGTTGGAGATGGCGCGGGATGGCGGAATAGTCCTCAATGATTTCGCGGTAATAATCCACGACCCAAATCGCGCCGTCGGGCCCGTGCAGCAGGTGCATTGGATGACTCCACTGATCGGTCGTGGCAGCGAACTCGGACTTCTCTTCGCCGGGCGCTCGACGAAGTTTCAGCGCAGGCCCATCCGATTCGATGAGCGCGCGGTGGATGAGATTGCCCGAAGGTTCGCAGGCGAAAAAGTGGCCGTGCAATCCCGGCAGCGCGCGATCTTGATAGACAAGCGGCCCGCACATCGCGGTGAACCAGCCGTCGGGTTCGCTTTCCGCCGCGCCGTAGCGGCTCTTGTAATATTGAAAATAGGCGGGATCATCCGCGCGCTTCTGCCGCCACGGATGCGGTTTGGAAATCGAGTAGGCACGACGATCGCCGACCGCGACTTGCAGATCGCTGGCAGCGGCATCGGGATTGCGCACCAAGTAATGCCACGGCAACGGCGCGATGGCGAAGCTCGTCGTGGTCGTCACCGTGAAGCGATCGCCGCTTTCGGTGAACGCAAAACCAAACGTGTGCGTGCTGCCGGTCACCGGTTCAATCGCGCTACCATCGGGGCGAATGCGGAAGTCCGAGCCGGGCAAACTCACGGGCTTCGCGAGCTTCGGTCCGGTGATGGGGCCGCCTTGCCAGCCGCGGCCAAAATAAATCCAACCATCCGCGCCCCATTGCGGCGCGTTGATGCCGCGCTCAAGTTCGCCGGTGCCGAAGCCGGTGAAGAGGGTTTCGCGCACCTCGGCCTTGCCGTCGCCATCGCGGTCGGCGAGAAAAATGATGTGCGGCGCGCACGCCACGATGACGCCGCCGCGCGCGGGCACGAGTCCGTAAACCGGCGGCAGACCTTCAGCGAAAACAGTGGCCTTGTCCATGCGGCCATCGCCGTTCGTGTCGGTGAGCAGCTTCACGACGCCGAAGGTGCCCTTGTCCGCCGCGTGTTTGAACTTCGCGTCCGCTTGCACGCGCCGCACCTGCGTGTCGAGTTTGCCGGACTTGTTCAATTCCTCGATGTCGAGTTGGCCGGCGAGATTATAGCCGTGCAATTCGCCCACGAACATCCGTCCGCGTTCATCCCAGCAAATGCCCGAAGGTGCGGCGAGCAGCGGTTCGCTTGCGACAATCTCCATGCGAAAACTGGCGGGCAACTTGAAGGCCGCTGCGCTTTGCTCCGGCGTGCGCGCTTTCGGCGCATCCGTGGGCGGAGGAATTTGGGCCGAGGCGAATGTCGCGCCCGCAAATAACAGCGCGGCCCATGCTGCACTGCCAGTTCGGGCGCGTTGGGTTTTCATGCAAGCAATTCCGGGATGACGTGTCCATGCACGTCGGTCAAGCGGCGGTCAATGCTGTTGTGACGCACGGTGAGGCGTTTGTGATCAATGCCCAGCAGGTGCAGCATCGTGGCGTGGATGTCATACACCTGTGTCGGGTGTTCGCGATCCAGCGGTTTGTAGCCCCACTGATCACTCTCGCCATGCGTCACGCCGCGCCGGATGCCGCCACCGCACAGCCAGTTGGTGAAGACGTAAGGATTGTGGTCGCGCCCTTTGTTGCCTTGCGTGCTGGGCATGCGCCCGAATTCGGTGGTCCAATGCACGATGGTGTCTTCCAAGAGGCCGCGCTGTTTAAGATCCATGATGAGCGCGGCAGCACCTTTGGCCATGCCCAGTGAAAGCGGCGGGTGATCGCGTTCGATATCCTCGTGGCTGTCCCAGTTGCGACGGGGAAAACTGTTGTCGTTGCCGCTCCAGATCTGCACGAAGCGCACGCCGCGCTCCAGCAGTCGCCGCGCGATCAGACATTTGCGCCCGAAATACTCCGTCTCCTCGGGCACGTTGATCTCGGTGGGATAATTATTTTGCGGTTGATCCAATCCGTACAACTTGAGGACGTGCGCAGGCTCCTTGGAAATGTCCAGCGATTGGGTGGCGGAAAGTTGCAGGCGCGCGGCCAACTCGTAAGAACGGATGCGCGCTTCCAACCGGCTGTCTGTGGCGCGGGCCTGCTGATGGCGCTGGTTCAAGCGGTTGACCAACGCGATGCTGTCGCGATGACTTTGATCGCTGATGAAATCCGCGCGCGCGTATAGATCCTCGATGGGATTTTCGCGCTGCGGAAAGATGACGGTGCCCTGCGTGTGCGTCGGCAGAAATGCGCTCGCCCAATTTTTGGGGCCGTTGGAGGCATAGCCGCGATGGTCGGGCAACACCACGAACGTCGGCAGGTTATCATTCTCGCTGCCCAACCCGTAGCTCACCCACGCGCCCATGCCGGGAAAACCCGGATCCTGAAATCCCGTGGCCTGCAGGTACGTCGCCTGACTGTGCACGCCCGTCTTGCCGACGAGATTGTGGATGAAGGCCATCTCATCGGCGACCGCACCCAACGGCGCGACGATGCTGCTGAGTTGCTTTCCACACTGCCCGTGCGGTTGAAAAGCGAAGGGCGATTTCATCCACGGCCCCAATCCATTTTGGAATGCCTCGACGTGCTCGCCAAAATCCGAGGGCTGCCCGTGTCGCCGGATCAGCTCTGGCTTAAAATCGAACATGTCCAAGTGACTGGCCGCGCCGCCCATGAAAAGTTGCACGACACGTTTGGCGCGCGGCGCATGATGAAGCTGACCTTTGAGCACGCCATCGGCGCGCGCGGATTGCGCCGCCAACATCGAGGTCAACGCGACGCCACCCAGTCCGCCGCCGGCTTGCCACAGGAAATCGCGGCGGCTCAACGGCGCAGCGGCGCGGTGCGTGTGTAAAAATGCAGAGGGCGCACGCATGTCAGTCCAGATAGGTGAACTCGCTCAAGTTAAACAGCACGCGGCAGAGATTGGGCAGACCGTGGCGCCGCGCAAAATCCTCCAACTCGCGTTGCTCCGGCGCGGATGGCTCGCGGCCCGTGACCAGCAAATGCCCGCGCCGCACCTGCGCGGAAAGTCCCGCTGCTTCCTTCTCCAACCGTGCGGCAAAGTGGCGCGACATGGCGATGGTGAATTTGTTGTTGAGCAACGACAGCGCCTGCAACGCCGTCAACGTCTCGTCGCGCTTGGGCGTGCTCTGGCTGGAGTCGGCGCAGTCCAGTGTCGTCATGAACGGATCGGGCTGCGAGCGGACAATGAAGCGGTACACCGCACGCCGGTGCGTGGCCGGGGCGTCGGGGTCGTGCTTGTGATATTCGTAATGCGGCGAGTGCTCCGTCTTCTCCAGCGCGAACAGAAAATAACCCGGCCCGCCCATCTTCAGATCCAGCTTGCCGCTGACCGAGAGCATGGCGTCGCGGATTTCCTCCGCCTCCAAACGGCGCCGTTGGGCGCGCCACAGCCAGCGATTGTCGGTGTCCAACTGCGCCGCGCCGCCGGCATCAAAACTGGATTGGCGATAGGCCGCGCTGGTGACGATGAGGCGATGGAGTTTTTTGAACGACTGCCCGCCATCGCGGAATTCGCAGGCCAGCCAGTCCAGCAATTCCGGGTGGGTCGGCGGCTGGCCCATGCGGCCAAAATCGTTGGGCGTGTCCACGATGCCCCGGCCAAAGTGCCACTGCCAAACGCGGTTGACGATGGACCGCCACGTGAGCGGATGATCCGCGCGCGCCAGCCACGTGGCCAACGCTGCACGCCGCGCGCCTTCCGCATGGCCGGCCGGAAGGTTAAACACCGGCGGTTCATCGCCGAACATCGGCAGGGTGCCCGGTGGCACTTCGCCTCGCGGTTCCTGCACATTGCCGCGGTGCAGCAATTGGATGGCGCGCGGTTTGCCTTTGGTGGGGATGAAATTGCCCTGCGGCGCGAAGTCCGTCGCGGCGGCGTACACCATCTGGCCAGCCGGCAGACTCGCGAACTGGGCCGTGGCGGTCTTGATTTTAGTTTCCAGTTCGGCACCGCGCGCTTGCCGTTGCGGGGTGTGGATGCGATTCAAAATTGATTGCCGCTTTTGTTGCGCCACGGCGAAGTCCGCGGTCGCATTGACATCGGCAGGCGCGGGCCAGATGCCGTCGGTGAGATTGGCGCGCCCCCACCGGACGGGCGCCTCAATGCTATCTTGCGCGCTCACGATGGCTTTGAGCGCCACGTTGCGGCCCGCGGCATCCACAGCCTCCACCTCCGCCAGCGCAAAAATGTAATCGTTGCTGCGCGGAGCCAATCGCGTGGCGGTGATGCGCAGGTGCCGCGTCGTGACGGGTTTGTCCACAACGAAGGCGGTGAGTCCGGGATTGGGCAGATCGCGCTGGGTGACATCGGCCAGCAAAACCGGCTGCGCAAAGGCGGCATCGGCGGACGCCTCCACTTTGAAGCGAACGGGGAATCCGAAGCCCGCGCCGATGCCAGCGAATTCATCGTGGCAAGGATGGAGCACCACGCGGCGCAATTCCGTCTCGTGGCCCAGATCCATCTGCACCCATTTGGGCGCGTCGGCTTTCGCTTCGATCTGGCTGTGGTAACCGTACTCGGGGCGCTTGGCGATGGGCTGGATCTTGGGTTGTAACTGGGCGATCTGCTTTTCGATGGCATCGAGTTCAGGCCCGCCCGCAGCGCGCAACTCCGCCGTCCACGCTTCGCGCTGGCGCTGGAGGTCGGCCAGTTGGGCATTGAGTTCGCGCCGGCGCACCTCGACATCGGGCGCGGTGTCATACACCCGGTCGGCGCGGTCCACGGCGGCGAACACGGACTGCAATGAGTAGTAGTGCTGCTGGGTGTAGGGATCAAACTTGTGGTTGTGGCAGCGGGCGCACTGGACGGTGGTGCTGGCGAAGGTGTTGAGGGTGTTGGACACCATCTCGTCGCGGTCAATGTTGCGCGCGACCTTGCCGTCTATCTTGGACTCCGACACCTCCGCGTGCCCGATGAAATCCCACGGGCCAGCAGCGATGAAGCCCAGCCCGATGATGCCGTCGGCCGTGCCGGGATAGAGCACGTCGCCGGCCACTTGTTCCTGCACGAACCGGCCGTAGGGTTTGTCGGTGTTAAAGGCGCGGATGACGTAGTCGCGGTACGGCCAGGCGTTGGGGCGCAGCTTGTCTTTGTCGTAGCCGCAGGTGTCGGCGTACTTCACCACATCCAGCCAGTGCCGCGCCCAGCGCTCGCCATAATGCGGGGACGCCAAGAGTTGATCCACTAACCGCTCGTAGGCGTCGGGAGCGGCATCGCTGATGAACGCGGCGACTTGCTCGGGCGTGGGCGGCAGGCCGATGAGGTCAAAGTAGAGACGGCGCGCCAAGGCCAGTTTGTCGGCGGCGGGCGATGCGGGCAGTCCCCGCGCCAGTTGCTGTGCGCGCAGGAAGCGGTCGATGGGATTGCTGGCGCGCGCTTTTTCCGTCGCGGGCAATTCGGGCAACGCTGGCCGTCGCAGCGGGCGCAGCGACCAATGTTCCTCCCACGGCGCACCCTGCGCGATCCATTG
>SIAW01000087.1 GCA_009695465.1 Pedosphaera sp. | reverse complement strand
CCGCCTCGTACGCGGACACCTGATGGCACTCCGCAGGATGGCACTCCGCAGGAGCGGTGAATTTTTCCCTTAACCCTCCGTCCGGTTTTGGGCTAACGTCGCCGGACGTTGTCAGCGGCAAGCAATCGCCGCCGCGCTATCGCTGAATGAAAAAACCGTCACTACTGGTCATCTTCCTGACAGTCGTCATTGACCTGATCGGCTTTGGCATCGTGCTGCCGGTCTTGCCGCAGATCGGCTTGGACTTGGATGCCTCCGGCTGGCAGATCGGGATGATCGTCGCCTCCTTTTCGTTGATGCAATTTCTCTTCGCCCCGGCATGGGGCCGACTGAGCGACCGCATTGGCCGCCGTCCCGTGCTGCTCGTCAGCACCGCCGGCGCGATGGTTTCCTACGCGCTCTTTGCGTTGGCCATCACGTGGCATAGCCTGCCGATGTTGCTGGTCTCTCGCGTCTTCGCCGGCATCTGCGGTGCCAATCTTTCCGTCGCCAGCGCGTACATCGCCGATGTTTCCAAACCGGAGGAACGCTCCAAGCGGATGGGTCTTATCGGAATGGCCTTCGGGGTTGGATTCATCCTCGGCCCGCTGCTGGGCGCAGTGACTGCGGACTGGTGGGGCGCGGCCGCGCCGGGCTGGGTGGCCTCGGCCATCTGCGCGACCAACTTGGTGCTCGCGTATTTCATCCTCGGCGAAAGTCATCGGCCCGATTCCGTGGCGACTGAAGATCGGCCGCGCGTGGAGCAGTGGTTTCAGGTGGTGCGGCGTCCGCAGTTGGGCGTGCTGATCGGCCTGTTCTTTATGGCCACGTTTTGTTTCACGTGCTTCGAGTCGGGCTTCGTGGTGCTCTTCGTCAACAACGACAAGATGCAACAGCGCGAGGCCATCGCGATCCCCACCGGCGCGCAGGTGGTTTGGATTGTCGCTGACAAGAGCGAAGTGAAGAAGGGCGACGTGCTGGGCCGGGCGCAGCTCAGTGGAAAGGAGACGCTCGTCCACGCCTCGCGCTCCGGGCGCGCGGAAGGATTAAAAAGTCCGGACGGCGCAGTGCCCTCCATCAATTACACCAAGACCGTCGCGTATTATCTGATGGCCTTTTGCGGCTTGGTTGGCGCGGCGGTGCAGGGCGGGTTGATCGGGCGATTGGTCAAAACCTGCGGCGAGAAAAAGCTCATCGGCTATGGCCTGCTGTTGCTGGGCGTGAGTCTGTTCCTGTTGCCACAATTTGAACAGGTCTCATGGCTGATGGCCGGGCTGGCACTCTTCGCATTGGCGTCGGGTGTTTATCGCGCGCCCACGTTCGGGCTGATCTCGCTCAACGCCTCCTCACGCGAGCAGGGCGAGGTGTTGGGCGTGACCCAAAGCGTGGGCAGCTTCGCGCGCATCCTCGGCCCGATTTTCGTGCTGGGCCTGTACGACATCGAGGCGCGGCTGCCGTATTTCATCTGCGCTGGCACGGCGGTGGTGGCCGGGATGATTGCATTGGCCAAATTGCAGCAACCGCAAACACAGAAGGCGGCAGCCGGCACGGACGCGGTGCCCGTGACAAGCGAGGCGGCGGGCTGACATGGCGCGGCTTCGCAACGTCATCTTCGATTGGTCGGGCACGTTGGTGGATGACCTGCCCGCAGTGTGGCGCGCCACCAACTTCACGCTGACGCAGGCGGGGCGGGCGGCGATGTCGCTGGATGAATTCCGCGCCGAATTCAGTCTGCCCTTCGACGCCTTTTACGAGCGCGTGACGCCCGGTGTGCCGCTCGCGCAGCTTGAAGAATGGTACAAGGAAAGTTTTGCCGCCGAGCAGATCGCCATCGAACCCTTGCCGCACGCGCGGGCGTTCTTTGATTTCTGCGGGCAACGCGGGCTGCGCCGCATGCTGCTCAGCACCATTCACCCGGATCATTACCGCGTGCAATCCTCGCGCATCGCCTTCGCGTTTGATCGCGAGTACGTGCGCGTGATGGACAAGCGCGCGAAGATCGGCCAGATCCTTGCGGAGAACAATTGCGTCCCCGGCGAGACCATGTTCATCGGCGACATGCAGCACGACATCGAGACCGCCAAGGCCGGCGGCATCGTGTCCTGCGCCGTCTTGACGGGCTACAACGCGCTGGCGCAATTGCGCGCCAGCCAGCCCGACTTGATCGTGGAGCATCTGGGTGAACTGCAGATGATTTTGGAACGGCACGCGATGGAACTGCCGCCGCACATCACCCCCACGCGCCTGCCGGTGGTGACGGTGGGCGGATTGATCTTTGATGACGCCGACCGCGTGTTGATGGTGCGCACGCGCAAGTGGTCGGATCGGTGGGGCATTCCCGGCGGCAAAATTCAGTGGGGCGAAAGCGCGGAGGCAGCGTTACGACGGGAGTTGCTGGAAGAGACGGCACTCGAGGTCGCGGACATCCGTTTTGTCATCGCGCAAGATTGCGTGGCGTCGCCGGAGTTTTATCGCGAAGAACATTTTGTGCTCCTCAACTACACTTGCCGCTGTGCGGGGACACCGATGGTGCGGCTCAATGACGAAGCCCAGCAAAGCCAGTGGCTGTGGCCCGAGGCTGCGCTGGCGTTGGAACTCAACCAGCCGACGCGCATCTTGCTGGAGGCCGTCCTGAAAGACCGGCGATGACAGGAACGATTTCCATTGTGGATCTGGAGTTGCAGTGCCGCATCGGCGTGGGCGAGGCAGAGCGCGCGGTGCCGCAGCGACTGCTCATTTCGGTCGCGATGGACATGGACATCACCGCTGCGGCAGCGACGGATGATTTGGCGCACACGGTGGATTACGACGCCCTGTCACAGGATCTGCGGGCATTCTGCGCGCAAGGCGAATGGCGGCTGATCGAAAAGCTGGCTGGTGATTTGGTGGCGCGCATTGTGGCCAGACACCGGCCGCTGCGCACGGTGGTGGAGATCAAGAAGTTTGTCCTGCCGCAAACCCGCCACGTGTCAGTCCGCGTGGAGCACTCGCTGCGCGAAGGCAACTAAGGTTTGGACGGGGCGATGCGCAGCACCGTGCGCATCCGCGCGCCGGCTTGCTGGGCCGTGAGTGTTCTCTTGGCCACCAACGCGGCGGCAACTCCTGAATTGTAGGCCGTGGCGGCGGAAGTCCCGCTGACGATGTACATGCGGTCGTTGAATTGCACACGCGTCGTGCTGGGGCCGCCGATGTCCACGAACTCGCCGCGATTGGCATAGCTGGCAATGCCTCCAGTGTAATCGGTCGCGGTGACGGCCAGCACTTCGGGATAGGCGGCCGGATAATTTGGGGTAGTCACCGGCGTGTTGCCTGCGGCACCGAGAAAGAGCACGCCGCGCTCATTGCCTTGTTGAATAATGGAGTGCATCACCTTGCTTTCGCCAGCGCTGCCGAGGCTAAGATTGACGATGGTGGCGCCGCCGTTGATGGCCTCGGTGATCCCGCGCGCGACATCAAAGGAAGTGGTGGTGGCGCGGTCGCCGTAAATATCCACGGGCAAAATCCGCACGGGCAAATCGGTGCCGGCCATCTTCATATCGGAAAGCCCGCGCATGATGGCGTCGGCCATGGAGGTGCCGTGGCCGGGCGTGGTGGAGGCGGTGAGTTCGCCTTCGTAGAGATTGACCGAAGGCATGAGAAAATCTGTGCGCGCCATGCCTTTGAATTGAACAGCAGAATCCACAAGGCCGATGATGACGGAGCTGCCATCGGCGGAACTGCCTTGTTCCAACGCGAGACGGGGCAGGGCGGCGTTGCCCGCCTGCTCCGGCGTGGTGGGACGTTCGATGATGTACACAGCGTCCACTTCGCCCCAGTTGCCGTTGGCCTCGATCAACTCGCGCGCTTTTCGCGCCGCCTCTTCATCTTCAAAACGCAGTCGCACGGCATTGGGTTTTGCAATTTCGCCGACGACCTTCGCGTTGTACTGGCTGGCCAACGCCCGGCCATCCTTGTCAGGCTTGAGCACCACGACCAACTCGTTGGGAATCGTGCGCGGTTTAGCCGCTTTCACTTGCACGCGCTGCGTGGCTTGGTCGCGGTTGCTGCGATAGATGTACAGTTTGGCAGAAGTCTTTTTGTCCGGCACCAAGGCGTAGCTGGCATTGCCGAGCAGGAGATCAAGCGCCTCGCCTGCGGTGCGATCTTTGAATTGTGCCGTGACCTCAAGCTGCAAGTCCGGATCCACGAAAACTTCCCAGCCTGTCTGCAGGCGAATGGAGGCCAGCACCTCCAGCACGGGGACCTTGGCCAGTTGGGCATCGAACCGTTCCGTGCCGCGTTTCCAGACCAGTGCAGGCGCCTGCGAGGGGAGGGCTTCAGCGGGTTTGGTGGGCGGCTTGGCAGGCGCAGCGGCACCCAACGCCGTGAGGCTCGCCGCGCAGTAAATGGCCCAAACCCATCTCATGCCAGCAGTATCCAAATGCGGCGCGAGAAAGCCACCCAAATTCTAGCTGGCTGCAGGTTTTCTGAATTAGTGCTTGCGAACGGTGTGGAAAAGTTGTTAATAACCCGCTCCCATGGCAGCAATTGGAAGATTCCAGAAGGGCGACGAGATTTTTTACGCAAAGGTTGTGGACGGCGAATTGTATCGCCTCAACGGCGATGTGTTCGGCTCGCCCTCCTTCTCAAAGAAGCCGCTGTCTTTGAGGGGGATCAAAACGCTGACGCCCGTCACGCCCAGCAAAGTCATCGCGGTGGGGCTCAATTACGCGGACCACGCGCGCGAGTCCAACCTGCCGCGCCCCAACCAGCCGCTCTTTTGGCTCAAGGCACCGACGTCGCTCTTGCCCGACGGTGGCAAGATCGAATTGGCGTTTCCCAGCCACCGCAACGATTACGAGGCGGAGCTGGCCATCATCATCGGCCGCCGCATCCGCAACGTGACGGAGGCCGCAGCGGCGCGTTACATTCTGGGCTACACCGCCGCGCAGGACATCAGCGACCGCACCATCCAGCAGAGCGAAAGCCAGTGGGCGCGCGCCAAGTCTTTTGACACCTTCACGCCGCTGGGGCCGTACGTGGAGACGAAGATTGATCCGCACAATCTGACCATCCAGCTTTATCAGAACGGGCAGTTGCGCCAGAGCTCCTCCACCAGCCAGTTGCTCTTCAACTGCTACAAGCTGGTCAGCATCATCTCGACGAACATCACGTTGTTGCCGGGCGATGTCATCCTCACCGGCACGCCGGGTGGCGTGGGGCCGATCGAATCGGGCGACAAGCTCGAGGTGCGCATCGGCGACATGGCCCCGCTCTGCAACGCGGTGAAATAGCCGCGCGAAGTCGCTTTCCCGCCGGGGCCGCTCGCGGCATACTCGTTTTCCCATGCGCTGGACACAAACGCTCATTCCTACTTTGAAGGAAGCCCCCGCCGACGCGGAGATCCTTTCCCATCAACTCCTGCTGCGCGCCGGGCTGGTGCGCAAACTGGCCGGTGGCTTATACACCTTCCTGCCGATGGGCCTGCGCGTGCTGCGCAAAATCGAAGCCATCGTGCGGCAAGAGATGGATCGCACCGGAGCCTGCGAGGTGTTGATGCCGGCGTTGCAGCCAACGGATATCTGGAAGAAAAGCGGCCGCTACGAACAGGCCGCGCAAGTGCTCTTCAAGGTGCGCGACAGCAAGCAGCGCGAATGGTTGCTGGGTCCCACGCACGAGGAGGTCATCACCACTTTGGCCGCCAGCGAGATCAGTTCCTATCGCCAGACGCCGATCAACTTTTACCAGATCCAGACCAAGTTCCGCGACGAGATCCGCCCACGTTTTGGCCTGATGCGCGCGCGCGAGTTCATCATGAAGGACGCGTACAGCTTCGATTCCTCCGACGAGGCCGCGCAGGTCAGCTATCAGAAGATGTACGACGCCTACGTGCGCATCTTCGAGCGGTGCGGGCTAAAGGCGTTCCCCGTCGAAGCCGATACCGGCGTGATGGGCGGCAAGTTCTCTCATGAATTCATGGTGCCTGCGCAGACCGGTGAGAGCGAGGTGGCTTACACCGAGGACGGGAAGTACGCGGCGAATCTGGAAAAGGCAAACAGCGGCGGCCCGCAAGTGGCGACGCCTTCGGACGCCGAGCAGCCGCTGGAAAAATTCCCCACGCCCGACGTGCGCACCATCGAAGACTTGGCTGGCGCACCGTTCAACGTGCCCGCATCGCGGCAAATCAAGACGCTCGTTTTTATAGTGGAGAACAAGCCGGCGCTCGTGCTGCTGCGCGGCGATGATCATCTCAACGAAGCCAAGCTGGCGGGGACTTTTGGCACCGTCATTTTCCGTCCTGCGCAAGCGGAGGAGATTCTGCCGCTGCTGGGCGCCAATCCGGGAAGCCTCGGTGCTGTGGGGGTGCGCAGTGGCATTCCCATCTACGCGGATGAACTGCTGCGCAACGCCTCGGGCATGACCACCGGCGCCAATGAAGATGGTTTTCATCTGCGCCATGTCTCGGTGAATCGCGATCTGCCCACGATCACGTGGAAAGATTTGCGCACCGTGCGCGAAGGCGAACTCAGCCCGCACGGGCAGCCGCTGAGAATCCGCCGCGCCATCGAAGTGGGCCACGTCTTCAAGTTGGGCACCAAGTACAGCGTGGCGATGGAGGCGAGCTTTTTGGGCGACGACGGTCAGCGCCGGCCGCTCGTGATGGGCTGTTACGGACTGGGCCTCACGCGCACGTTGCAGGCCATCATCGAATGCCGCTTTGACGCCAACGGCATCATCTGGCCCAAGACCGTCGCGCCGTACGTAGTCTGCATCACGCCGCTGGGCGTGGAGCCAGCCAGCGAAGTAATGCAGTTGGCGGAGAAACTTTACGCCGAACTTTCGGCGCTGGGCGTTGAGGTCATCTTGGACGATCGCAACGACCGTCCCGGTGTTAAATTCAAGGACAGCGAGCTGGTGGGCTTTCCGCTGCGCATCGCTATCGGCGAGAAATCCCTCAAGTTGGGGCAGGTGGAATTTGCCGTCCGCGACGGCGGCGCGAAGGATGCGGTGCCGATCGAGTCGGCCGTGGCGCGCGTGCTGGAGTTTCTCAAGGCCTGAGGGGCCGATGTTCCAACTGCTCAAGACCGATTCCGCCAGTCGCGCGCGGCTGGGAAGTTTGACCACCGCGCATGGCGTGGTGGCGACGCCCGCGTTCATGCCCGTGGGCACGCAGGGCACGGTGAAGGCGATGGACCCGCGCGAGTTGGGCGAGGTCGGCGCGCAGATCATCCTCGGCAACACCTATCATCTGAACCTACGGCCGGGACTGGAGATCATCCGCAAGGCCGGCGGACTGCACCCGTTCATCGCGTGGCCGCATCCCATCCTGACCGACAGCGGCGGGTATCAGGTTTTCAGTCTGGCGAAACTGGCGAAGATTCACGACGACGGTGTGGCCTTCCAATCGCACCTTGATGGCGCGGCGCTTTTTCTGGGGCCGAAAGAGGCGATGGCGATCCAGCGCGATCTGGCCTCGGACATCGCGATGGTGTTCGATGATTGCCCGCCGTATCCGGCGAGTGAAGAGCGCGTGGCCGAGGCGGTGGCGCGCACGTTGCGTTGGGCACGGACTTGCCGCGAGCAACCGCGCGCGGCCGGGCAATTGGTTTTTGGGATCGGGCAGGGCGGGGTGTTTGATGCGCAGCGCGTTCGTTGTCTGGAAGAGTTGATCAAGCTGGATTTCGACGGCTACGCGATTGGCGGACTGAGTGTGGGCGAACCGGAAGTGGATCTCCTGCGTGCGGCAGAAATTTCAGCGCCGCTTCTGCCGGCTGACAAGCCGCGCTACGCGATGGGCGTGGGCACGCCTGCGCAGTTGGTGGCGATGGTGGTGCGCGGGGTGGACATGTTTGATTGCGTCCTGCCCACTCGCATGGCGCGACACGGCACGGCGTACACGATGCGCGGCACACTCTCGATGAAGGCCAGTGCTTGTCGCGATGATTTCCGGCCCATCGAAGAGGGCTGCGCGTGTTTTGCCTGTCGCCATTTCACGCGCGCCTATCTGCGCCACTTGCTGCACGCCAATGAAATTCTCGGGGTGCGGATGCTCACGGTTCACAATCTGCATCTTTATCTGGAACTGATGCGCCAGATGCGCGGCGCGTTGCAGGAGGGAAACTTTGCGCAGTGGCGGGAGCGTTTTGCCGAAGGCTGCGCGCAGGAAGAGGGCGAGGGAGGTTGTGCTTGCCAAATCGAACCAGCTCCTTAGAGTCGCGCGTCTGTTTGCTGACACGATGCACCGACTCAATTTCATTCACTGTTTCCTCCTTCTCGCCGCGTCATTGCTGGTGACGGGTTGTTTTCCTCCGTCCGGCGGAGGTGGCGGCGGGGGCACGCCCGGCACGCCGGTGAACCCGACAGGGGAGCTGATCAAGATGGTGGGCTTCATGCTCTTTTTCTTTCTCATCATGTGGGTGGTGATGATCCGGCCGCAGCAGAAGAAGCAGAAGGCCCACGATAATCTGCTCAAAGAACTCAAGACCGGCGACCGCGTGGTGGCCAACGGGATGTTGGGCACGGTGGTCACCGTCAAGGGCACGACGGTCACGCTGCGCACGGGCGAATCCAAAATTGAAATCATGAAGCACGCGGTAAGCGAAGTGCTGGCCGACGAGGTTAAGGAAGTCTGATGAGCAAAACTTGGCGGGCGATCATAGTCGCGGTGGTGGTGGGTTGGGCGGTGTCCGAATTGTTCCCGCCGCAAGATCGGGATTTGGTGAAGGTGCTTTCCGAGAGCGCCAAGCTCAGTCAGGTTGACCAGCCGTTCCGCGCCATGGTGGATCGGGCGACGCAACTCACGACCAGCCAGAATGGTGCGCCGCTGTCTTTCGATCAGTGGACGAATCTGCTGCGCGGCATCAATCTGGCCCGTTATTTTCCGGGAGATTCCATCCCTCGCAAATTCCGTCCCAAGGAGAACGAGGACACCAACCGCGTCATCCTGAACTGGCTGGAACGCACCAAGGCGGCGGGCCAAATCCAACTGGGGCTGGATCTCAAAGGCGGGACGCAGTTTGTCGTCGAAGTGCAAACGGGCAGCATTGTGGACAAGGAGGGTGCGCTCGATCAGGCCATCAACATCCTGCGCCGTCGTGTGGACCGGTTTGGTGTGGCCGAGCCGATTCTTCAAAAGGCGGGCGCCAATCGCATCATCATCCAGATTCCCGGTCTCTCGCAATCCAAGCGCGAGGAGGCCAAGCGCAATATCAAGCGCGTGGCCACGCTGCAATTTCATCTGGTGCATCCGGACAACAACCGTTTGGCGGGGTTGGACATTCCCGGCTACACCAATGTGCTGGAGACCATCAGTGATGACGCGAGCGGCGTGAAGCGGAAGGTCGAGGTGTTGATCGGCAGCAAGGTGGAGCTTTCGGGCGATCACATGGCGGCGGCAAGCGTCGCGCGCGATCCCACGACGGGCGTTCCCAAGATTCACTTCTCGCTGGATGACGTCGGCGCGAAGCTATTCTACGAACTCACCGGCAAGCATGTCGGCGAGCGCCTGGCCATCGTCT
Source organism: Pedosphaera sp. (assembly GCA_009695465.1). GTDB lineage: Bacteria > Verrucomicrobiota > Verrucomicrobiia > Limisphaerales > UBA1100 > SYLI01. The sequence goes on along the minus strand of SIAW01000087.1, from coordinate 2,152 downwards.
TGGTGGACTTGATTGATTCGGAGCAGGGTGTGCAGGAGGAATGGAGCATCGTCTCGGCACCCACGATTCTTAGCCGCATCGGTGGCAGCGGCGAGATTACTGGAGTGGGAGATATGGCCGAGGCGCGCGAGTTGGCCAACATTTTAGAGAATCCGCTGAGCACGCCCTTGCGCATCGTGGAGGAGCGCGACGTGGATCCTTCACTGGGGGCGGACTCCGTCAAGCAAGGGTTCAACGCTGCGCTTTATGGCGTCATCATGGTCGTGATCTTCATGGCGGGCTACTATCTGCTTTCCGGTCTCATCGCCAACTTCGCGGTGGTCCTGAACATCGTTATTCTGATGGGGGTTTTCTGCTACTTCGACTCCACGCTCACGCTGCCGGGCATCGCCGGTATCGCGCTGACCATCGGCATGGCGGTGGATGCCAACGTGCTGATCAACGAGCGCATCAGAGAGGAGTTGGCGTCGGGCAAATCCTTGCGAGGGGCCATCTCCGCTGGCTACGATAAAGCCTTCGGCACCATCTTCGATTCCAACCTTACTACCGTCATCGCCTCGGTCATCCTGTACTGGCTGGGCCACGGCCCGGTGAAGGGCTTCGGCATCACACTCACCATCGGCATCGCGGCCAGCATGTTCACGGCACTGGTGGTCACGCGGTTGATGTTCGACTTCCTGATTGACCGCGGCTGGCTCAAAGATTCCTTGAAGATGTTCTCCTTCATGGACAAGACCAACTACGATTTCCTGAAGTATGCCCGCCCCGCATTCATCGCCTCGTGGATCATCATTTTGGCCAGCGTTGGCTATGCCGTCACGAAAGGGTCGGACAAGATTTTGGGCATTGATTTTGCCGGCGGCCGCACGCTGGTGATGAGCTACAAAAAAGAGAACAAGGCCGCTGTCAAAGCGATGGTCGAAAGCGGCAAGATGCGCGACCAACTTGCAGAGTCCGTTGTTTCTAAGGAAGCGGCACTCGCCGGCAAGGAATCGCAGTTTCAGATCGGCCTGCAGACTTCGCTCGGCGGCGAGGAATACATACGCGTGGATTTCCCAGACGTTGAAGGTGCTGAAGATGTCGTCGAGAAACAGTTGCGAGCCAATTTCGATGGGACAGCGGGTTTCATCGTACGCAGCTCAGCTGAAAAAGTGGGCGCGTCCGTCAGCACTGAGATCCAGAAATCGGCGCTGGTCGCCACCGTGATTGCCATGCTGGGCATCCTCATCTACGTGGCCTTCCGCTACGAATTCTCGTTCGCCGTCGGCGCCATCGTGGCCATCCTGCACGACGTGCTGATCACGCTGGGCATCTTCTTTTTGTCCGGCCGCGAACTCAACGGGCCAATCCTCGCGGCAATCCTCACGATCATCGGGTACTCCATCAACGACACCATCGTCATCTTCGATCGTGTCCGCGAAAGCCTGCTGCTGGGCGCGCGCGGCTCGTTCAAGGACGTGATGAACTTGGCGCTCAACCAGACGCTGGCGCGCACCATCATCACCTCCAGCACCACCTTCCTCTCCACGCTCGCGCTGTATTTCTTTGGCGGGCCGGTGATCAATGACTTTGCCTTCACGTTCCTGGTGGGCATCATTACGGGCACCTATTCTTCCATCTACATCGCCTGCGCCATCGTGTTGTGGTGGCACAAAGGCAAACGCCCGGAGCTGTCCATGCCGGTGATTGCAGAGCCTACTCCTGCCAATGCCTGACGTTATCGTTGCTCCTGAGACCTTCCTCACGATCTGGCATCCAGGCTTCGCCGAACATGAACCCGAACCCCTTAGACCCTAACTCCATTCCTCTTGAGGCCTACGTCACGATCTGGCATTGGGTCGGATTTATCGGGGTCATCTTGACCTTCCTCGCGTTGGACTTGGGTGTGTTCCACCGCAAAGGCCACGTGGTCTCTGTGAAGGAGGCGATTGCGTGGACGGCCTTGTGGTTCACGCTGGCGATGGCGTTTGCGTGGGGCATGGGATCGTGGTTCAACGAAGAGCGGGCCAAGGAATTTGTCGCCGGTTACATCATCGAGCTTTCCCTCTCGATGGACAACGTGTTCGTCATCGCGCTGATCTTCGCCTACTTCAAGGTCCCGGCGCAGTACCAGCATCGCGTCCTTTTCTGGGGCATCATGGGGGCGCTCGTG
>SIAW01000086.1 GCA_009695465.1 Pedosphaera sp. | reverse complement strand
TGGGTGACGGGCAATGTGCTGGGCTTGGGCATCGGCGTGGTCGGCGCTTCGGCGGGCATCTTCGGATTGATCACGGCCTTTGCGCTGCTGCATTGGGAAGAGGAGATCACGCTGCTCCTCATGTTCATCATCCCCGTCAGGATGCGCGCCAAGTGGATGCTGCTCGTGCTGGCGGTGATTGGTGGACTGGGCATGTTGGACAGCAGTTCCAACATCGGCCACGCGGCGCATCTGGGCGGGATGCTGGGTGCGCTGTGGTTCGCGGCGCAATTCGTGCCGCAGGCGCAATGGGCGGGGCCGATGTGGCTGACAAAGCTGCGCATTGGATGGCCGCGGCGCGATGCGATGGAGGACGACAAGATTATCCAAGCTCCGCGCGTGCGTATTTCGCTCTCGCCTCGCAGCAAACATTCGGCAGAGACGATGGATGCAACAGTGGCCGGTGCGGAGGATTACATCAGCCGCGAAGTAGATCCCATCCTCGAAAAGATTTCCAAGAGCGGCATCGAAAGCCTCACCAATCAGGAACGCGAAATCCTGCAGCGCGCCCGGCGCCAGATGGATCGCTGACCCTTCGCGCTCGACGACCGCTGCGCTGCGCTTTAAGATTCCTGCAGCATGATACTGCGCTATTCCCGCCCGGAGATGCGGGCCATTTGGACGGACGAAAACAAGCTCAAGATCTGGCTGCAAATCGAGCTGCTCGCCAGCGCGGCACTGGTGAAGGAAGGCGTCGTCCCCGCAAAAGATTTCGCCAAGATGAAGGCCGGCGCCGACAAGTGTTTCGCCGACACGAAGGCGCTGACCGAGCGCGCGAAGGAGTTGGAGAAGACGCTCAACCACGACGTCATCGGTTTCACCACGGCTGTTGCTGAGCAGATCAATCACCCCGCCAGTCGCTGGTTGCACTTTGGCCTCACCAGTTCGGACATTGTGGACACGACCTTCGCCGTGCAGTTGGTGCAGAGCGCGGACATTCTCATTGCCGATGTCGAGAAGCTGCTGCCCATCATCGCGCGCCGCGCGAAGGAGCATCAAATGACGCCGTGCATCGGGCGCAGTCACGGCATCCACGGTGAACCGACGACCTTTGGCCTCAAGCTCGCGCTGATGCGCGATGAGTTTGGCCGCGCGCTCGAACGTCTCCAGCGCATTCGCGGCATTGCCGCCATCGGCAAGCTCTCTGGTGCCGTCGGCACCAACGCGCATCTCTCTCCCAAAGTCGAGGCGACCGTTTGCAAACAGCTTGGTCTGCGCCCCGCGCCGATTGCCACGCAGGTTGTGCAGCGCGACATCCACGCGGAATTCATGAACGCACTTGCGCTCGTTGCCGCCAGCATCGAACGCTGGGCCGTTGAGTTCCGCCACTTGCAACGCACGGAAGTTCTCGAAGCTGAAGAGCCGTTCACTGTCGGCCAGAAAGGCAGCAGCGCGATGCCGCACAAGCGCAACCCCATCACGTGGGAACGACTCACTGGTCTCTCTCGCGTCATCCGCGGCAATGCCGTGGCCGCGCTGGAAAACGTCGCCCTCTGGCACGAGCGCGACATCAGCCACAGCAGTGTCGAGCGCATCATCTTTCCCGACTCCTGCACGTTGCTCGATTACATGTTCGGCTTGCTCACGCGCTTGATGGACGGCCTCGTCGTCTATCCCGCGAACATGAAGAAGAACCTCGGCCTCTCGCTGGGCATGTGGAATTCGCAGACCGTGCTGCTCGCGCTCATCAAAAAAGGGCTGACGCGCGAGGATGCCTACAAACTTGTGCAAGACGCCGCGATGCGCACGTGGGCCGTGAAGCACGCCGGACGCGACGACGCGGACTTCGTCGAGCAACTCCAGGCTGACGCCGATGTCGCCAAGCACTTCAAGAAGGGCGAACTGGAAAAACTCTGCTCACTCGACTTCCATTTCAAAGAGGTCAAGTCGCGCTTCAGGCAACTGGGGTTGTAGTCGCCTTCTCTGCGCTGGCGCCGCGCCCGCGATAGGCGGCGAGGAAATAAACCAGGACCACGGCGTTGGCGAGGGTGATGCCAATCCAGAATTGCGGCCAGCTTGTGTTGCCCGCGCTTGTGTTTGCGGCGAGCCACCAGCCGGTTCCCAAGTAGCCCAGCAGGTTTCCTACGCCGCCGGTCATGAGTGACATCAATGCCTGCGCGCGGGCACGCCACGCGCTGTCCACACGGTCGTCGAGATAGATTTGTGCGGTGATATACACCAGCGTGTAAGAGACGCCGTGCAGGGTGATGCCGATGAGCACCCAGTGGGCTTCGTTGAGCGCGCAGAGACCAAAGCGGACGATGCCCAGTGCCAGTCCGATGACGAAGACCCACTTGAGGCGCCAGCCGGTGAGGAGGCCGGCGAGGGCAATCATGGCGAGGATTTCCGTGACTTGCCCCAAGGTCATCCACGCCGTCGTGTGGGTGAAGCCCAGTTCGGTGAGTTGGAGCGGGGTGCTGGGATAGAACGCGGCGATGGGGATGTTGAAGAGCGCCACGGTGATAAACACCACGCGATGATCCCGGTTCTTGAGCAGTGAAAGCGCATCCAACCCGAAGCGTTCACGCAACGTGAGATGGCCATTGGGCTTGGGCGCGTCGCCTGCGGGCAACAGGAAGGTGAACGCAGAGACGATGAGCCACGTGACCGCGCCGTAATACGCGGCATGCGGCGAGGCGTCGGCGTTGAGCGCGCTCACCAGCAAGCAACCGGCCATCCAGCCCAGCGTGACGACCGCGCGGATGGGGCCAAACTGCCGCTTGGCGTCGGTGAGGCGCGAGAAGCAAATGGTGGAGGCGATGCTCCAGGTGGGCGAAGAGCAGAGGGCGTGCAGTTGGATGATGGCGAGGATGAGCCACGGGCTGGCGCCGCGTTCAATGGCGAAGGCGGCTAGGGCCATCGCGCCGGCTGTCGCCAATGAAAGCCCGCGCAGCACGGTGACGGGCGAGGCGTGCCGATCTGCCATCGCGCCAAAGAAAAGGGGGGAGATGAACGCCGCCACGGCCGAGGTGGCGAACGCGTAAGGTTTGATGTCGTGCAGTCCGTGGGCATCGAGCACGCTGCTCAGCGGCACGAACCACATGCCCATCGCCGCGCCCTGGATGAGGAAGAGCAGGGCCAGTTCAGAATGTTCCTGGAGCGTCTTGTGCGCGCGCAAAATCGCGCGCATCCATACCGTGCAGCCCCGCGGGTGTCAACGGGGCGCCGCAATTTGTGGCGAATAAAGCGTGCGTCCGTTCCCCTTTCTGCCGCATAGTACACGGCTATGTCGTTTAGCGCATTGGGCCTTAGCCCGAACATATTAAAAGCCATCCAGCAGGCGGGCTACACCGAGCCCACGCCCATTCAGGCAGCGGCCATCCCGCTGCTGCTCGCTGGTCATGACCTCATCGGCATCGCCCAGACCGGTACCGGCAAGACCGCGGCCTTCACGTTGCCCATTCTCTCTCGCATGGAAGCCGCCCCGCATCGCGGCACCCGCACCTTGGTGCTGGCCCCGACGCGCGAGTTGGTGGTGCAGATTGAAGAGAACGTTCGCGCCTACGGCCGGCACCTCTCGCTGCGCATCATCACCGTCTATGGCGGCGTCAGCGAACGTCCCCAGATTCAGGCGTTGCGGACCGGCGCGGACTTCGTCATCGCCACGCCCGGCCGGTTGATGGACCTGATGGACCGGCGCTGCGCCGACTTCTCCGGGCTGCAACACCTCGTGCTCGACGAGGCCGACCGCATGCTCGACATGGGCTTCATGCCCGCCATCAAGACCATCGTCCGCGCCTTGCCCAACCAGCGGCAGACACTGCTCTTCTCCGCCTCGCTCTCGAAGGAAATCGAGGCGCTCACCCACGCTTTCCAGCGCTCGCCCAAGATGGTGCAAATCGGTCGGCGCGCCAATCCCGCCGAGACCGTCACCCAATTCGTGTACGAGGTCCCCGGCCATCTGAAACCCGCCTTGCTCCACCATCTGCTGCGCAGTCCCGACATGAAGATGGTCCTGGTCTTCTCGCGCACGAAACATGGGGCCGACAAGATTGCCCAGCGCCTGGAGCAGACCGGTATAAAAACTGAGACCCTGCATTCCAACCGCTCGCAGAGCCAGCGTCTGCGCGCGCTCAAAGACTTCAAGCACGGCCTAGTGCGCGTACTCGTGGCGACGGATATCGCCGCGCGCGGCATTGACGTGGATGGCATCTCGCACGTGGTGAACTACGATTTCCCGAAGAACTCGGAGGACTACGTGCATCGCATCGGCCGCACCGGACGCGCGCATGCCGTGGGCGATGCCATCAGTTTTGTGACGCCCGAAGACCGTGGCGAGCTGCGCACGCTGGAACGCTTCATCGGACGTGGCATCATCCGCAAGCACGCGGAGGGATTTGATTACAAAGCCGCAGCTCCCCGTCAGCCGGTTCAAGCAAATCGCCCGGCGCTTCCAGGTCAACGCCCGGGGCAAGGGGCGTCCGCGCCTTCGTATGGTGCTGCACCCCGGCAACAAGGTCATTCTTTCCCGCCGCGTGCATCCGGCGGCGGTAGCCGAGGCCCTTCTTCGCGGTATCGGGGGCAAGAGGGACCGCGGCGTCAGCGTTGGTAGGCGGGACTGCGGTCGTGGCGCTCACGCCATCTCTGGTGCGGCGCGGGTCATTGCCCGGTCTGTGCGGGGACAGGCCAATGGCAGGCCGGACAGAGCTTGAGGCACGCGCGACATCCTCCATTCTCCTCGGGACAATGCCGTGTCCCTTGATGGACATGGCAATTACCTGCAGGACAAGAATTCTGTCCCGCCCGACAAGGGTCATGGCGTGGCGGCCATTGCCTTGTCCGCAGAGGGACATTGCAATGGACGGGGAAACCATGGCAGGGTGGGCGGTGTTATCCACCTTGACCGGAGTTGCTCATGCCCAATGTTGACCGGGAATACCAACGTGTCCGCCGAGTCCTCTTCGCGTGGCAGCATCAAGCCCCCAACGACCGGCTGGCCGAGCTTCACTGTGCGCAACTCATGGCATTGGTGAAGGTGTGCGAGGGCATTCGCGCGCAGATTAAAACCTTCGAGATGAAACTGCAGGGATTGCGTCTGGAACGACGCAAGAGTGACCTGGCGGCCAAGGCGATGGCCCAGTTGGCGGTGTGGGGCGTGCACGCGCATGACCGACACGGCCGCAATTCGGGGTTGTTGCGGGCGATGGGATACCTCACCGACACGCAGAAGGCGCGTCCGGGTCCCAAGCGGGGCCGTCGTGCGACCACGCCCAAGGCCAAGCGGAAGGGGAAGTGAGGCGGGCACGCGCACCGCAAGGCGCGTGCGGCTACTTTTTATTCTTCGCCTTGTTCTTGGCCTTGCCGGTGGCGGGGCCGGGAATCCAGAGTGGCTCGGCTTGTTGCGCGTTCCATTTGTCCCACGCGGTCTTGAGTTCCTTGGCCTTGTCTGGTTGTGCGGCAGCGAGGTCTTTGGCTTCGCCGATATCGTCCTTCAGGTTGAAGAGGCGCGTCTCCAGATTGTCCGGACGGGAGGCGACGAGTTTCCAGTCGCCTTGACGGATGGCCCATTGCGGGCCGAAGCGCCAGTAGAGTGCGTCGTGCGGGGGCAGCTTGGATTCGCCGTTGAGATGGGGCAGGAGGTTGACGCCATCCAGTTTCCATGCGGCTTCTGATTTAACACCCGCTGCAGCGAGGCTGGTGGGCAGGATGTCGAGCTGGATGATGGGGTGAGTGTAGGTTTGGCCGGCGGGCAGGGTGCCTTTCCATTGCACGCAGAAGGGCACGCGCACGCCGCCTTCCAACGTGGTGGCTTTGATGCCGCGCAAGGGGCCGTTCTGCGAAGTGGTGCTCGGCGTGGGCCCGCCGTTGTCGGCGAGGAACCAGATGAGGGTGTGCTCCTCCAGTTTGGTTTCGCGCAGCTTGGTGAGTACAGCGCCGACGGCGTCGTCCATCGCAGACATCATGGCGGCGAAGGTGCGGCGTTTGGGGTCGGCGATGTCGCCGAAACGGTCCATGTATTTCTGCGGTGCCTGCAAGGGAGCGTGCTGGGCGTTGAAGGGAAGATAGATGAGGAAGGGGTTTTCCTTGTTGCGACCAATCCAGTCCACGGCACGGGCGGCGTAGGCGTCGGTGGTGTAAAAAGATTCGTCCTCGATGGGGCCGGCCTCGGGGGATTTGCGGGAGTCCACGAAGGCGCGGGGCTTGAAGAAGGCGGTGTTGGCCACGGTGCCGTAGAATTCATCGAAGCCGCGCTTCATGGGCAGGCGGGCAGGCGAGTTGCCCAAGTGCCATTTGCCGATGCACAGGGTGGCGTAGCCGGCGGTCTTGAAACGGTTGGCGATGGTGGTCTCGGTGACTGGGAGACCAAAGGGAGTAGTGCCGGCCGCGCCGCCTTCATTGAACTCATGGCCGAAGCGCGTCTGGTAGCGGCCGGTGAGCAGGCCCGCACGGGTCGGGCTGCAGTAGGGGCCGGACACGTAGCCTTGGGTGAAGCGCGTGCCGTTCTTGGCAATGGAATCAATGTGCGGCGTGGGAATCTGTTTGTTGCCCTGAAAACCGAATTCGCCCCAGCCCACATCGTCGCACAGGAAAATGATGACGTTGGGCTTGCGGACATCAGCGGCTGCAACCGTGAAGGTGATAAAAAGGAGCGCTGAAAGGAAACGGATGGGGTTCATGATTTGTAGGCTGCCATCGGCTGAGAAACGCGTCAAGCCACCACGGTGTCACTCCGGATGCGGTGCCTGGATTACTTGGGCGGCGCGGCTTTCACCTTGCGGAAAAACTCCCGCACATCTTGCACCAGCAAGTCCGGCGTCTCGAGTGCGGCGAAGTGGCCGCCTTTAGGAAATTCAGTCCAATGAAAGAGCGGTTGGCCGTTGGCGCGCTCGACCCACGCGCGCGGCGGAACGTTGATTTCTTTTGGGAACAGCGCGTAGCCCATCGGGGCACCGCGCCCGGTGTTGGCCCAGGGCGTCATCGTGGACGGTCTGGGCGCGTTGTGCGACGACTCGAAGTAGATGCGCGCGCTGGACGGCATGCTCTGCGTGACCCAATAGATCATGATGTTGTTGAGCAGGTCGTCCTTGCTGAAACTGTTTTCCAATTTCCCGCCGTGATCGCTCCACGCCCAAAACTTATCCGTGATCCACGCCGCGAGACCCGCGGGGGAATCGTTCAAGCCATAGCCCAGCGTCTGCGGGCGCGTGCTTTGGATGGAGGCATAGCCGTAATGATCGTTGAGTTCGCGTCGGCGATTGGTCATGCGGTCCATCTCCAACTGCGTCACGCCTTTCATCGGTTCGTTGGTCGGCATCGAGCCACTGGGAAAGTTGTTGTGCGCACCGACACAATGCCCGCCGTCGCCGCCCGCAATCCAGCGCACGATGCCACCGCCCCAATCGCCGCCTTGTGCGCCGTAACGTTCGTAGCCCAGCCGCGCCATGAGCTTCGCAAAGACCTCCGCCATCCGCTGCGAACTCCAGCCGCGCTCGGTTTGCTTGCCGGAAAAGCCGAAGCCCACGAGCGAGGGAATCACAACGTGAAAGGCGTCCGCCGCTTTGCCGCCGTGCTTTTCCGGTTCAGTGAACGGGCCGATGACTTTGGAGAATTCAACGAACGAACCAGGCCAGCCGTGGACGAGCAGGAGCGGCAGCGCGTTCGTGTGCTTCGAGCGCACGTGCATGAAATGGATTTCCATGCCGTCAATCGTCGTGATGAATTGCCCGAGTTGGTTGAGCGCTTGCTCCTGTTTGCGCCAGTCGTATTTCGTCTGCCAATACTCGGTGAGTTCCTTCACGTAACCGAGCGGCACACCGAGTTCCCACGGGTCGCCGGGCGCGGCGTCGGGCCATCGGGTTTTTGCGAGGCGCTCTTTCAAGTCGCGCAGCACGGATTCCTCGACTTGGATTTTGAACGGACGGATGCGCGTGGAATTATCAGCAGCAACGGATGGAAGTCCGGTTCCAATCAACAAAGATGCGGCGATGAAGAAGAGAGAACGGCGCAGGAGAATTGGCAAGAGGGGCTTCATGAGCACAGGCTTCCACTGGGGGAGAAGGGCGTCAAGCCAGCGTCCGCGTGTGCGGCGATTCTAGCTGTCGCGATGCAGCAGATGACGCGCGAGGGCATCCAGCGCGGTGGCTTTGGCCTTGAACGGGCGCAGGGCAGCAAAGGCGCGCGCGGTGAGTGTGGCGGCAATCTTGCGGGATTGGGGTAGGCCCACGAGGGCAGGGTAGGTGGCCTTTTGCGCGGCGACATCTTTGCCGGCGGTCTTGCCGAGTTTCTCGCTGGATTGGGTGACATCGAGGATGTCGTCAATGACTTGGAAGGCGAGGCCGATGTGATAGCCAAAATCGGTGAGCGCGCGGAGCTGGGCGGGCGTGCAATTGGCGGACATGCCACCGAGACGCACGGCGCAACAGAGCAGCGCGCTGGTTTTGCGTTCGTGGATGTAGCGGAGTTTGGGAAGCGAAAGACGTTTGCCTTCACCTTCCAGATCGGTCACCTGTCCCGCGATGAGCTGAAGCGAACCCGACGAGCGAGCCAGCTCCAACACGAGGTCGCGACAGACATAACGCGGCGTGACTTGGGCTTGCGCGATAATTTCAAAGGCCTGCGTCAGGAGCGCATCACCCGCGAGGATGGCGATGCCGTCGCCGTACACTTTGTGATTGGTGGGTTTGCCGCGGCGCAGATCATCGTTGTCCATCGCCGGCAAGTCGTCATGGATGAGTGAGTAGGTGTGAATGCACTCCACAGCGCAGGCGGCAGGGAGAGCATGGGCGGTGGTGCCGCCACAGGCTTGGGCGGCGGCGAGGACAAGCGCGGGGCGCAGGCGTTTGCCGCCGGCAAAGAGCGAGTAACGCATCGCGCCGTGGAGGGTGGCCGGGGCTGCGCTGGCAAGCGGCAGGAAACGGCCGAGCGCGCGATTGACGTCGGCGGTGGACTGCTTGAGATAATTCTCCAGCGAGAAGACCGGGCGTGCGCGGGTTGTCATCGGACGCGGGAGTTGTACGGAGTGAGCGGCGTGGGAGCAAGCGGTGTTTTTATTGTTGCGCTTGGATGGGCGGCGGATAGTGTCAGCATTTCTTTGGGGAGTTTGAAGATAGAATAATGAACACTGAACTGGTTCGGCAAGCGTTGGAGAAAGTGGGCAATCCAAATGTCCTAGTCAATCTCGTCTCGCGTCGCGTGCGGCAGTTGACCACCGCGCGCACGGGCAACCGGCCGTTGGTGTCGCAATCTGCCACCATGGGCTGGGCCGATGTGGCCTTGACGGAGTTGGTGGAAGGCAAGATGGGCTACGAGGTTCTTGACGCCATCGCAGAACCGGAGAAGAAGGCACTCAAACGCAAACGCAAGAGCGCCTAGGCGTCGCCTGCGTCATTGCCAGCCGGGAGGTCTTTGTTCCGGCGCCGTGAGCCATGAGTGACATCGTCACCAATTCCAAGGCCCGGCATGATTACAATATCACCGAGACCTACGAGGCCGGCCTAGCGCTGCGCGGCACGGAGGTCAAGGCGCTGCGCGCAGGGGGCGGGCAGATTCGCGAGGCTTTCGCCCGACTCGATCGCAATGGAGAGGCGTGGCTCATCAACGCGCACATCGGCGAGTATTCCCACGGCAACCTCAACAATCACAATCCCACCGCGCCCCGCAAATTATTGCTGCACCGCCGCGAGTTGGCCTATCTGCAAACCTTGACGCAAGCCAAAGGGCACACGCTTGTCCCGCTCAAGTTGTATTGGAAGGATGGCAAAGTGAAGCTGCTCATCGGCGTGGGCAAAGGTAAAGAGACCGCCGATAAACGCGATGACCTGCGCCAACGCGAGACGGACAAGCAAATCCGCAACGCCACGATGCGCCGCATCAAGGGTGGCTAAGAAACAAGCGACAGGGCGGATGGCCACTGCCGAACGGAAAATGGGAAGGGCGGTGGCTTAAGCCTTTTTGGCTTCCGGCTTCCAGTTGCGCTTCGGGGCTTTCACAATCTGCCCCCTCTTGATGACGGTAGCGGCAACCACTACGTGGCGAATCTCGCCACTGGGCAACTGAATCTTCACGCGCTGCAGATTGGGGATGAACTTCCGCTTGGTGACGGCGGTGACGTGACGGCCAATGCCGCCCTCTTTCTTCGCCTTACCGCTACGGATGATGCTGTTGCCCCTGCGGGGATGCTTGCCGGTGATGAAACAAACGCGTGACATATGCTGCTTACCTCAATTAAGGGCGCGCAGCCTAACAGCATGGCTGTTCGTGGCAAGCAGATTTGCAGCACCGCTGTCATGACACGGGGTTGCAAGATAGGACTTGCAGGGGTGATATTCATGTGATATCAATCCAATACCTACACGAGAAAGGCAAATATCATGAATCCAAAATCGGTCCATACGGCAAGTAGCGAGCGCGAGGTGCATGTCCGCAGCGGCTGGGGCATGTTGTTGCTCAATCTGACGCTGTTAATCGGGGGGGCGGCTGCCTTCGTTTTCATCCTAGTGTGGCGGGTGCAGATCAATAACACCGAGATTCTCTACGCGTTGATCCCTTTGCTGCTGATGGAACTGGCCACATTCATTTCGCTCTGCGGACATTTCACGCTGCAACCCAATGAAGCGCGCGTGTTGATTCTCTTTGGCGAGTACAAGGGGACGGTGCGCCAAAGCGGGTTCTGGTGGGGCAACCCATTTTATTCGCGCGTGCGCGCCAGCGTTCCAGTGGCACCGGGCAGCATTGGAACTGATGCCATGAAGGCTGCGCAGATGGTCGGCTCGATGCAGAGCTGGCTCCATCGCAATCTCACCACGAAAATCTCCCTGCGCGTCCGCAATTTTAACAGTGAGAAACTCAAGGTGAATGACAAGCGCGGCAACCCCATTGAGATTGCCGCGATCATTATCTGGCGTGTGCAGGAAACGGCGAAGGCGGCGTTCGATGTGGATGATTTTGAAAGCTACGTGCATGTCCAAAGCGAGGCGGCCATCCGCCACATCGCCAGTCTGTACGCCTACGATCGTGGCGAAGATCACGAGCCGACGCTGCGCGAGAGTGCCGATGAAGTGGCCAAGGCGTTGTGCGCGGAATTGCAGGAGCGCTTGAACCGGGCGGGCTTGGTCGTCGAGGAATCGCGACTGATGCATCTGGCCTACGCACCGGAGATTGCCCAAGCCATGCTGCGCCGTCAGCAGGCCGAGGCCGTCATCGCCGCGCGCCAGAAGATTGTGCAAGGGGCCGTGGGCATGGTGGAGATGGCGCTTCGTGAATTGTCTGAGAAGTCGGTCATCCACCTCGACGAAGAACGCAAGGCAGCGATGGTGTGCAATCTACTCGTCGTTCTGTGCAGTGAAGCGGAAGTCTCGCCTATCATCAACACCGGCACGCTCTACCCATAATGGCCACCGAAGAGCGCAAGCCGTTTCTCCTGCGCATCCCGCCCGATCTCTGGAAGGAACTGGAGAGGTGGGCGGAGGTGGAATTGCGCAGTGTGAATGGACAGATCGAGTACGTCCTGCGTCAGGCTGCTGACAAGCGAAAGCGCACGCAGCACCGCGAGAAGTAGCACGGGGCATCGCCTGCGCAGAGGGTGAATCTGAATTGCGCGGCGTTGATTGCTCTGGCAATGTGACGGTCATGCACAAGCCCTTCCTCGTTCTCTTCTTGATGCTGTCCGCGTTTGTTTCCATCTCCCTTGCCGAGACGGTGAAAGACCGCGAGGGCGCTGTGCGCAAGGACAAGGCGACGATGCAGGATGACGCGCTTTGGCTGTACAACGATTATGAAAAAGGTTTCGCCGAGGCCAAGCGCACGGGCAAGCCGCTGCTCGTCGTCCTGCGCTGCG